>JASHSR010000025.1 GCA_030038645.1 Gammaproteobacteria bacterium | reverse complement strand
TCGCCGAATTCATCGCCGAGGAGATGCCGCACGTGCTCACCGGCACGCCGACCGAGGCGTGCGTCGGGCCGATCAAATATCGCGACACGCACGAGATCGATCAGGCGGTCGACAACCTGAAGACCGCCCTCAAGTCCGTGAAGGTCGCCGAGGCGTTCATGACCGCGGTCGCTCCGGCGAGCACGGCGTACGACGGCGTCAACGAATACTATTCGACGGAGCGGGACTACGTCTTCGCCATCGCGGACGCCCTGCGCACCGAGTACGCGGCGATCCACAAGGCCGGCCTCCTGGTGCAGGTCGACGATGCGGTGCTCGCGAACATGTACGACGCTCTCATGCAGAAGAGCCCCGCGCGGTACCGCGAGTGGGCGGAGCTGCGCGTCGAGGCGCTCAACCGCGCGCTCGAGGGCATTCCCGAGGACCGCGTCCGCTATCACGTGTGCTTCGGCAGCTGGCACGTACCCCACCTCTCGGATGCGCCGCTCGAGGACATCGTCGATCTCATCCTCAAGGTTCGGGCCGGCGCCTATTCCATCGAGGCCGCCAACCCGCGTCACGAGCACGAGTGGCGCGTGTGGGAGAAGGTGAAGCTGCCGCCCGGAAAGATACTGATCCCCGGGGTGATCACCCACCACATCGTCACCGTCGAGCATCCGCGAGTCGTCGCCGACCGGATCGTGCGGTTCGCCGAGATCGTCGGGCGCGAGAACGTCATCGCCGGCACGGATTGCGGCTTCGCGCAGGTCGACAGCATCCGGCGCGTGCACCCGAAGATCATGTGGGCGAAATTCGAGGCGCTCGTCGAGGGCGCGCGGATCGCGACCCGGGAACTGTGGGGCCGATGAGGACGAGCACCGAGCGGATTCTCACCACGCACGTCGGCAGCCTTCCGCGCTCGCGGGCCGTCACGGACGTGGTGTTCGGGCGCGAGCGCGGCGAGCGCATCGACGAGACCGCCGGCGCCGCGGTGATTGCCGCGGCCGTGAAGCAAATCGTCCTTCGCCAAGCCGAGGTGGGCGTCGACGTCGCGAGCGACGGCGAGATGAGCAAGATCAGCTACGCGACGTACATCAAGGACCGGATCACGGGGTTCGACGGAGACACACCGCGCGAGCCGGGGCAGGACCTGGTCGAGTTCCCCGGCCTGCTCAAAAAGCTCGCGGAGAGCGGCGCGACGGCGAAGTATCGCCGGCCGAGGTGTGTCGGACCCGTGGCCGTCAAGGACATGAGGCCGGTTGCGACGGACATCGCGAACCTCAAGTCGGCGCTCGCGGAGGCGCACCGGGCGGGCGCTCATTCCGGCGCCGACGCCGGCTCGCCCGGTGAGCGTCCGCTCGTGGGGCGAGGTGAGCATCCGCTCGAGGAGCCTCACGTCCGTCCGCTCGAGGCGTTCATGAACTCGGCGTCCCCCGGGGTCATCGCTCTTTTTCAGCCGAACGATTACTACCGGTCCCAGGACGAGTACCTCGAGTCGGTCGCGGAGGCGATGCGCGCCGAGTACGAGGCGATCGCCGGCGCCGGGCTGCTGCTGCAGATCGACGCGCCCGATCTCGGCATGGGACGCCACACGATGTACCGGAGCCGAAGCACGGAGGAGTACCTGTCGCTCGCGGCGAAGCACATCGAGGTTCTGAACCACGCGCTGCGGAACGTGCCCGCGGAGCGGGTCCGGATGCACATCTGCTGGGGGAACTACGAGGGCCCGCATCATCACGACATCCCGCTCGAGCTGCTGCTGCCCGTCGTGCTCGGCGGGAAGCCTCAGGCGCTTCTGTTCGAGGCGGCCAACCCGCGCCACGCCCACGAGTGGACGGTCTTCCGGGAGATGCGGGTCCCGGAGGAGAAGATCCTCATCCCGGGCGTGGTGAGCACCACGACGAACTATGTGGAGCACCCTCGGCTCGTCGCCGAGCGGCTCTGCCGTTTCGCGGACGTGGTCGGGGCGCAACGGGTGATCGCCGGCACGGATTGCGGGTTTGGCACGTTCGCAGGCTTCGGGCCCGTCGATCCGGATGTCGCGTTCATGAAGCTTGCCGCGCTCGCCGAAGGCGCAGCTCTCGCGAGCGAGCGGCTATGGCGCCGATCGGGCTGAGCGCGCCAGCCGGCCCGCTCGGGCGAGTCGGGCCCGATCGGCCGCGCAGGCGGTATGATTGAGCAGGGGTGGAACATCACCGGAGACTTTACATGGCAACCGCACTCAAGCTGCCCAGCCGGCTGCATCACACGGCGTACGTCTCGCGCGATCTCGAGGCGACGCGGCGGTTCTACGAGGAGGTGATCGGCTTGCCGCTCATCGCAACGTGGTGCGAGAGCGATGAGCTGTTCGGCGCGACGCGCACGTACTGTCATTGCTTCTTCGGCCTCGGGGATGGCGGCGCGCTCGCCTTCTTCCAGTTCGCGAGCCCCGAGGATCAGGCGCTCTTCGGGCCGAAGATGCCGGAGACTCCGTTTCATCACATCGCGCTGAAGGTCGACCGCGAGACCCAGCAGGGCATCGAGCGGCGGCTCGAGGCGGCGGGCTACAAGTCGCCGCGGACCTACGTTCTGGAGCACGGGTACTGCCGGTCCGTGTATGTCGCCGACCCCGACGGCATGATCTGCGAGTTCACGCTCGATCACCCGGATGTGCAGTCGATCAATCGGGAGCAGCTCGGCAAGGCGCGCGCCGAGCTGCGCCGGTGGCTCGCGGGCGATCACACGTCCAACAACACCTATCGTTGAGCGGCGCCGGGGACGGCGGCGCATTGCGCCTCGAGGCGCTTCAGCTTGCACTCTGATCCGCGCGCCGCTCGCGGGCGTGCGGTAGCCTCCCGCCGTCTGTCGGGACTGGTAGTGTGGCGTGCAAGCCACAGAGCGCGAAAGGCGCTCCTCGGCGCGATCGAGCGCCCGCCGCCGGTCGTTCCGACTCACGTCGGCTGTGTCTGCAGGGGGATAGCATGACGATTTTCGCTCGAACGAGAACGAACGGCGCCGCGGACGGCGGAGTGTCTTCGATTGCCCAGGTAGCGCTGGTTTCTTGTCTCCTCGCATTCGGCGCCACGTGCGCCTACGCGCAGGATCAGACGGCGCAGCCGGCCGCTCAGGATCAGTCGCAGGGCCAAGCACAGAGCTCGGCGGAGCAGGCGGGCGGCCTGCAAGAGGTCGTCGTCACCGCGCAACGGCGCGAGCAGAACATCCAGAACGTGCCGATCTCGGTGACGGCGTTCACCACGCAGGAGCTGCAGGAAAACAACGTCACCAACATCCACGACCTCTCGCAGATGACGCCGGGCGTCAACCTCGACCAGGGCTCGCCGTTCTCCGGCGATACCTCGGTCCTCTCGGCCTCCATCCGCGGCATCGGGCAGGACGACTTCGCCTTCAATCTGAACCCCGGCGTCGGGGTGTATCTCGACGGCGTCTACCTCGCCCGCACGATCGGCGCGAATCAGAACCTGCTCGACGTGGATCGGATCGAGATCCTCGAGGGCCCGCAGGGGACGCTCTTCGGCGCGAACACCATCGGCGGCGCGATCAACATCGTGACCCATACCCCGGGCAATCAATACAAGTTCACCGCGGAGGCGCAGGGCGGCAGCTACTCGCAGCGCAATTTCGCCTTCAGCGCCGACCTGCCGATCATCAGCCACACGCTGCTCTCCTCCATTACCATCTCCTCGCAGCAGCAGGACGGTTACCAGCGGGTGATCCCGTATCCGGCCGACTCCGTCTACGGCGAGAATCCCTTCATCGTCGACCCGCAGGACGCCTATCCCAAGGCGCCGAACGAGGCGAGCTATCCGGATCTCGGCGGACAGAACCTGCAGGTCATCCGCGGCAAGGTTCTCTGGAACGTGGCGGACAACTTCAAGGTCACTTTCACCGGCGACTGGTCGCATGAGCAGCAGCCCGGAATGCCGGAGACGGTGCTCGCGGTCTACAACGACCCCGCGAACCTTACCGCGTATCTGTACAACACGTGCATAAGCAACTCCCCGGCCGCACTCGCACATATGCCGAATGGGCTTGCGGGCACGGGACTGCCGGGGGCCGCGGTGGGGCTGAGCCTCGTCTGCGGACCGCGCGTGACGGGGACCGGTCTCGCGCCGGGCGGGGCGGCGCTCGCGGGAGCCGGTTACATCGGGGTCGGGGCCCCGGTCGGCCCCTACAACTACGCCGACACCGGCGGCGTGCCCTACCTCGGATCTGCGGACCCGCGCCTCTACTGGAACTACGCCGCGACGGATACCGGCAACATCGACGAGACCTACGGGGATGGCCCGAACTTCGCCTACTACGACGCCTTCGGCAACTCGATCACGATGGACTGGAACCTCACCGACAACATCGAGCTGAAGTCCATCACCGGGTACCGGCAAATCGGGTGGGACGTCGGAACGGACCTCGACGGCACTCCGGAGAGCATCCAGGAAGTGACCGACAACCAGCATCAGTGGCAGATCTCGCAGGAGTTCCAGATTCTCGGCAAGGCGCTCGACAACCGGCTCAACTACGTCGGCGGCCTGTACTACTTCACCGAGAGTGGGTTCGTGCACGACTTCGTGCCGTTCGAGAGCCTGATCTACATCTACGACTACACGAACGACATCAAAAACACGGATGCGGCCGCATTCATCCACCTCGACTACCAGGCGACGGACCACTGGAGCTTCACGGCCGGCGGTCGCTACACGGACATCTGGTCGCAGTTCAACGGCGGTCAGGCGGACCTCAATGGCTTCTCGTACAAGTTCACGGGCTGCTATCCGCCGGAGGGGCCGGCGACGGCCTTCGATGCGCCGGGTGCGACGTGCCAGGAGGTACTCGGATTCCCCGACCCGGCCGAGCCGCTGCGCTATGTGCCGAACACCACGGTCGAG
>JASHSR010000234.1 GCA_030038645.1 Gammaproteobacteria bacterium | reverse complement strand
GACGTGCCGCTCGTGCTCACCCATCAGGGTTCGCCGGCCGAGCGGCCGTGGTTCGGCAGCGTGGCCCGCCTCGCCGCCGAGCGTGGAGTCGAGGTCACGACGGCGAGCCCCCGCGGCGAGGAGTGCGCGCGCCGCATCGCGGCGCTCGAGCCCGACTACCTGCTCTCCTTCTACTACAGGTCGCTGCTCGAGGAGCGGCTCATCGCCTCGGCCCGCTGGGGCGCGCTCAACATGCACGGCTCGCTCCTGCCGCAGTACCGGGGGCGGGCGCCGGTCAACTGGGCCATTCTTCGGGGCGAGTCCCGCACGGGCGCGACGCTGCACTACATGGTTCGCGAGCCCGACGCCGGGCCCATCGTCGACCAGGAGAGCGTTCCGATCGGGATCGACGATACGGCGCTCTCCGTATCGCTCGCCGTGGCGGAAGCCGCCGCGCGGCTGCTCACGCGCACCCTGCCGCGGCTCGCCGCGGGCCCGCCCGAGGGGCGCCCGATGGACCTCTCGCGGGGGTCGTACTTCGGCGCCCGGACGCCCGAGGACGGCCGCATCGATTGGGCCTGGCCCACGGCGCGGGTTCACAATTTGATTCGGGCCGTGGCGCCGCCGTTTCCGGGCGCCTTTACCGACCTCGGCGACCGGCGGCTGCTGTTCGTGGGATCGCGCTGGCTCGGCGAGCCGGCGCGGCACCCCGAGCGCGCGCCCTGCCTGTACGTCGAGGACGGCCGGCTACTGCTCGACTGCAGCGACGGTCAACGGCTCGCGATCCCGGGCGTTCTGCTCGACGGCGAGCCGCTCGGAGCGCAGGAGCTCGGGCGCCTGCACGGCGGCGCCCCGCTCCGTCTCGACCCTTTCCACCCACAAGGCGCATCGCAGAATGAAGAAGCTGCTCATCCTCGGTGTTAACGGATTCATCGGCCACCACCTGAGCGAGGCGGTGATCCGGAGCACGGACTGGGACGTCTACGGCATGGACCTCGAGAGCGACCGCGTCGCAAGCCTGCTCGGCAACCCGCGCTTTCACTTCTTCGAGGGCGACATCACCATCAACCGCGAGTGGGTGGAGTACCACATCCGCAAGTGCGACGTGCTGCTGCCGCTCGTCGCGATCGCGACGCCCGCGACGTACATCAGCGATCCCCTGCGCGTGTTCGAGCTCGACTTCGAGGCGAACCTGCCGCTCATCCGCGCGTGCGTGAAGCACGGCAAGCGCGTGATCTTTCCCTCGACCTCCGAGATCTACGGGATGTCGCCCGATCGCGAGTTCCACCCGTACGAGTCCTCGCTCGTGCTCGGGCCGGTGCCGAAGTCGCGCTGGATCTACTCCTGCAGCAAGCAGCTGCTCGACCGCGTGATCTGGGCGTACGGCTCGGAGAGCAACCTCGACTTCACGCTCTTCCGCCCCTTCAACTGGGTCGGCCCGGGGCTCGATCGCATGACGACCCCGAAGGAGGGGAGCTCGCGCGTCCTCACGCAGTTCCTCGGCAACATCGTGCGCGGCGAGAACATCCAGCTCGTCGACGGCGGCACGCAGCGGCGCTGCTTCACGTTCGTCTCCGACGGCATCGACTGCCTCATGAGAATCATCGCGAATCCGGGCGGCATCGCCTCGGGCAAGATCTACAACATCGGCAATCCCCGCAACGATCTGTCGGTCCGGCAGCTCGCGGAGATGATGCTCGAGGCCGCGCGGACGATCGATGCGTACGCGGAGAGCGCGCGCCGCGTGCGGCTGATCGAGGTCTCCTCGGAGAAGTACTACGGCGCGGGCTACCAGGACGTGAGGACTCGAGTGCCGTGGATCCGCAATACCACCGAGGAGCTCGGCTGGACGCCGAGCGTCGACATGCCGGCGGCGCTGCGCAGCATCTTCGAGTCGTACCGGGCGAATCTGCCGGCCGCGCGCGCGCTCGTCGAGGCCGGCTGATCTCGAGATGGCGCAGCCTCCCGCGGCAGTGCAGCCTGCGGCCGCTCCGCAGTCTCCCGCGGCATCCTCGACGCACCCGCAGCGTCGCGTGGCGCTCAAGGTCGACGTCGACACCTTGCGTGGGACGCTCCACGGCGTGCCGCAGCTCGCTGCGCTGCTGCGCGGGCTCGGCGCCGGCGCGACGTTCTATTTCAGCGTCGGGCCCGACCACACCGGACGGGCGCTGAAGCGCATCTTGCGGCCGGGGTTCCTGCGCAAGGTGCGCCGGACCTCGGTCGCCTCGCACTACGGAGCGCGGACGCTGCTCTACGGCACGCTGCTGCCCGGTCCGCGCATCGGGGCGCGCGCCGGAGACGTGATGCGCGCCGTGCGCGACGCGGGGTTCGAGGTCGGCGTTCACTGCTACGATCACGTACGCTGGCAGGACGGCGTCCGCGCGGCCGGCGCGGCTTGGACGCGCCGCGAGTTCGAGCGGGCCCTCACGGCGTTCGCGGAGGTGTTCGGGGAGCCGCCGCGCTCGCATGCGGCCGCGGGCTGGCAGATCAACGCCCACGTGCTGCGCCTCGAGCAGGAATTCGGGCTCGCCTTCGCGAGCGACACGCGCGGCTCGCGGCCGTTCTACCCGTCCATGGACGGCGTCGAGGGACGCTGCGCGCAAATCCCGACGACGTTGCCGACCTTCGACGAGCTGATCGGCGTCGACGGCCGCGACGCGGCCGCGGCGGCGGCGGAAGTCCTGAGAATCACGCGCGTCGCGCCGTCCGCCGCGCACGTCTTCACGCTGCACGCCGAGCTCGAGGGAATGAAGCTGCTGCCGCCGTTCGAGCGGCTGCTGCGCTCGTGGCTCGAGGAGGGCTGCGCTCTCATCGCCATGCGGGATCTCGCGGCGCGCCTCGGGACCGGCATGCCGCGTCATCGCGTGGAGCTCGAGGAGGTGCCGGGCCGCAGCGGCACGCTCGCCGTGCAGGGCCGCCCGCTCGAGGCCCCGGGCTCCGTGCCGGCGCTCGGGCCGTGAGGCGCATCGCGCTGTGGGCCGCGCTGATCGCGGTCGGCGCCTCGTGGATCGCGCTCTGTGGCGGGCGCGCGCTCTTCAATCCGGATGAGGCGCGCTACGCCGAGATCCCGCGGGAGATGCTCGCGACCGGCGACTGGGTCGTCCCGCGGCTCGACGGGCTCGTGTACATCGAGAAGCCGCCGCTGCAGTACTGGGCGACCGCGGCCGCGTACCGGCTCTTCGGCGAGAGCGAGTGGTCGGCGCGGCTGTATGCCGGGCTCTGCGGCCTCGTGACGGCGCTCGTGACGGCGTGGCTCGCCTTGCGCCTCTGGGGCGCCGCGGCGGCCTGGCGAAGCGGCATCATCTGCGCGAGCTCGCTGCTCGTCATGGTGATGAGCCACCAGCTGACGCTCGACATGAGCCTCACGCTGTTCATGACGGTGACGCTCGCCGCCTTCTGCCTCGCGCAGACGGCGCGCGCCGACCGGGCCGCGCGCCACGGCTGGATGGCGCTCGCGTGGGCGAGCGCCGCCGGCGCCTTCCTCACCAAGGGTCTCGAGGCGGGCGCTCTCCCCGTGCTCGCTCTCGCCGCGTACTCGGCGCTGCATCGGGATTGGAAGCCCTGGCTGCGGCTCTCCCCGCTCGCAGGCGTTGCGCTCTTCTTGCTGCTCACCGTTCCGTGGCTCATCGCCATCGAGCGGAGGCTGCCGCCGTTCTTCGACTTCTTCTTCGTGCGCGAGCATTTCGAGCGCTTCCTCACGCGCGTCGAGGCGCGCTACCAGCCCTGGTGGTTTTTCGGGGAGGTGCTCGCGCTCGGCTCCTTGCCGTGGATCGCGCCGATGCTGCGCGCGCTCGCGACGGGCTGGCGCGCCTCCGAGCCGCGGGGGCGCTTCGATGCCCGGCGGCTCCTCTGGGTGTGGAGCGTCGTGGTGCTCGTCTTCTTCTCGGCGTCCGACTCGAAGCTGATCCCCTACATCCTGCCCATGTTCCCGGCGCTCGCGCTGCTCGCGGGCAGTGCCGCCGAGCGCCGGCTCAGCGACGATCTCCGCGCGACGGGCATCGGCCTGATCGTGGCCGGTGTCGCGCTCGGGGTGGGCGCGGCGCTGCTGCCTCGGCTGCTGCACGATCCCTCGAGGGCGCCCTATTTCCTCGACATCCGCGCGCCGCTCGTGTACATCGGCGCGGTCCTCCTCGCCGGAGGCGTGATCGTGCGCTCACTGCGCGGAGGCAGCTTGCCGTTGACGGCGGCGATCGGGACGACGGGATACGCGGGCTTCATCGGCGTGCTCTGGGCTGCGCGCCTGCTCGCGCCCCTGTACTCCGGCGGTCCGCTCGTCGCTCAACTTCCTCCGGCGCTCCGCGCCGTCACGACGGTGTACGCCGTGCGAATGTATGATCAGGGAGTGCCGTTCTATCTCAAGCGCGCGGTGACGCTCGTGGGCTATCGCGGAGAGCTCGACTTCGGCCTGAGGCTCGCGCCGCAGAAGGGGATCGACTCGCTCGCCTCGTTCGAGCCGCGCTGGCGGGCCGCCACCCAGGCGCTCGCCGTCATGCAGCCCGTGACGTACACCGCGCTCGCGCGCGCGGACCTGCCGATGGTGCTGCGCGCACGCACGCCCGGCGAGCTGATCGTGAGCCGGCGCTGACGCCATGAGCCCGATGACCTGGATCCTGCTGCTCGGGGGCGTCGCGCTGAATGCGGCGGCGCAGCTGTTTCTCAAGGCCGCGACGCGCGCGAGCGGCATGCTGTTCGCGGACACGGGCAGCGTCTCGTGGGTCGCCGCGGCGCAGCTGCTGCGCGCCGTGCCGCTCTGGGCGGGGCTCTGCTGCTACGGGGTGAGCGTCGTGCTGTGGGTCGGCGCGCTCTCGCGCGTTCCGGTGAGTGTCGCGTATCCGCTGCTGTCGATCGGCTATATCATCAACGCATTCGCCGCCGCGGCGCTGTTCGGCGAGGCGCTCACCGCGACGAAGCTCGCCGGCATCGCGCTGATCGTGGCCGGCGTGGTGGTCCTCACGCGGCTCGGGCATTGAGGCGGCGGCACCGAGGCGGCCATGAGCGATTTCCTGCCCTTCACCCGTCCCAGCATCGATGAGGAGACGATCGCCGGCGTCGCGGAGGTGCTGCGCTCGGGATGGATCACTTCCGGCCCGCAGGTGAAGGCCTTCGAGGCGCGGATCTGCGAGTACGTGGGCGGCCGGCCGGTGCGGGCGTTCAACTCCGGCACGTGCACGATGGAGGTCGCGCTGCGCATCGCCGGTGTCGGCCCGGGCGCCGAGGTCGTCACGACGCCGCTCTCCTGGGTGGCGACGAGCAATGTCGTCCTCGCGGTCGGAGCGCGGCCGGTGTTCGTCGACATCGATCGGGCGACCCGTAACATCGATCTCGACCGCATCGAGGCCGCGATCACGCCCGCCACGCGCGCGCTCTTGCCGGTCGACCTCGCGGGATTGCCGGTCGATCGCGACCGGCTGTATGCGATCGCGCAGCGGCACCGCCTGCGCGTGATCGAGGATGCGGCGCAGGCGCTCGGCAGCACTTGGCGCGGCCGGCGCATCGGCTCGCTCGGGGACTTCGTGTCGTTCAGCTTCCATCCCAACAAGAACGTGACGACCATCGAGGGCGGCTGCCTGGTGCTCAACGACGAGCGCGAGGCGGCGCTCGCCGAGCAGTACCGCCTGCAGGGCGTCGTGCGCACCGGCTTCGACGGGATGGAGGTCGAGGTCGCGGGCGGGAAGTTCAATCTCACCGACGTGGCGGCCCGCGTGGGGCTCGGCCAGCTCGCGCACCTCGAGACGTTCAACGCGCGGCGGCGCGAGCTCGCGCGGGCGTACTTCCGCGCGCTCGAGGATCGCGGCGCGGGCGAGCTCGGCCTGCAATTGCCGGTCGCCGATTTCACCGGCACCAATTGGCACATGTTCCAGGTCGTGCTTCCGGAGGAGCGGCTGCGCGTCCCGCGCGCCGAGGTGATGCGGCTGCTGCGCGACGCCGGGATCGGCACCGGGGTGCACTACCCGGCCATTCATCTCTTCGCGCTCTACCGCCGCCTGGGCTGGCGCGCGGGCGACTTCCCTCACGCCGAGTACGTCGGCCGCAACATCCTCACGCTGCCTCTGTTTCCGGCCATGCGCGATGAGGACGTGCCCCGCGTGGCCGATGCGCTCACCGCGATTCTGCGGACGAGCCTTCGCTGACGGCGCGGCCGCGGCTCGACGCCGTGCCGGCGCGGCGGCGGTCTCAGTGCCGGCGCGGCTTGAGCAGGAAGTCGTTGCGGTCCGCCGAGCGAACGCGCACGTGCAAGGTTTGTGGCCCTCGCCCGAGGGTCAACGGGATCTCGGAGCCCGCAGGTCCCACGCTCCAGATTTTGCGGAAGAGGTCCGCGAGGCCCGAGACGGGCCGGTCCGCGACCGCCAGCACGAAGTCTCCGCGGCGCACGCCGGCCCGGTGCGCAGGCCCGCTCTGCGCGAGCATGCTCACGACCAGACGGTCCTGCAGCTCCGCCGCGTAGAGGCCGAGCCACGGGCGCGGCGGCCCGCCGGGCCGTCCGAGGCTCGTGAGGTCGTTGAGCGCCGGCTCGAGCAGATCGATGGGGACGAACATGTTGGCGTCGAAGGTCTCGCCGCTCACGGCCTCCTGCACCAGCAGGGAGCCGACGCCGAGCAGGCGCCCGTCCGTGCCGACGAGCGCGGTGCCTCCCCACTCCGGATGCGGGGGCGCCGTGAACAGCGCCTCATCGAGCACGTACTCCCAGTAACCGGCGAATTCCCGGCGGGCGATGACCTTCGCATTGAGCGAATGGGGCAGGCCGCCGTGGCCGATCACGACGACCACTTGACCCACGTCGAGCGAGCGACTGGAGCCGCGCTCCAGTACCGGCGTCGCGAGGTGTCCGAGCGGCAGCACGAGCCCGAAGCCCGTCGTCTGATCGAAGGCGAGCGCATGGCCGGGAACGACCCGTCCCTCGTAGGTCGTGAGCCAGATGCTGCTTGCCTCGGTGATCAGATAGCCGATGGTGAGCACGAGGCCGTCGGCGCCGATGACCACTCCGCTGCCGACGCGCTCGGTCCCGAGCGCATTGGCGGTGAAGGCATCCTCCGGAATCTCGGCGTGCACCATGACCACGGACCGGATGGCGGAGTCGAGATCGAACGGCACCTGCTCGGGCCTCGGCTGGAGCGCCGCGGGGAATGACCATTCAGTGTGGTCGGCCATGCGGCGTCAATGTACCATTTCCCCGCGCGCCATGACCGTGAGTGCCGCTACCGCCGCCGTGCGTCGATCCCTTCTCGCGCTGGTGATGACCGGCGTCGCGCTCGGTGCCGCGACCAGCACTGCCGCGAGCGCCGTCGAGCGCTCGGCGCGCGCGA
>JASHSR010000233.1 GCA_030038645.1 Gammaproteobacteria bacterium | reverse complement strand
GGCGCAGCGCGCGCGTCGCCGTGTCGATCGCCGTCGTGTCGGTCGTCGCCGCGTCTGCCGCCCCGCGAGCCGGCCGGCGCGCCGGGAACCGCCGCGGCCGGGGGTCGTTGGGTCGCACAGAGGAGCGCATCGTATGAGTATGACACCCGCAGCCGCCGGTCCGGTCCGAGCCGCGCCGGCGCGTGTCACCGCAAAGGTGCTGAAGGGGCAGAAGGCGCTCGTGACCGGCGCCAATTCGGGCATCGGGCGCGCCGCGGCGCTCGCGCTCGGCGAGGCCGGCGCCGACGTGGTGGTCAACTACGTCGTGGACGATCAGGCAGCCGAGCAGGTCGTCGCGCAGATCAAATCCTCGGGGAGCGACGCTTACGCGCACCGCGCCGACGTGTCGCAGGAGTCCGAGGTGCAGGGAATGTTCCGCGACATGATGGAGCGGTTCGGCACGATCGACGTGCTGGTGAACAATGCGGGCCTGCAGCGCGATGCGCCGTTTCACGAGATGACGCTCGCGCAGTGGAACACCGTGATCGGCATCAATCTCACCGGCCAGTTCCTCTGCGCCCGCGAGGCGGTGCGCGAGTTCCTGCGTCGCGGCGTCGTCGAGTCCGTCTCCTCGGCCGCGGGCAAGATCATCTGCATGAGCTCGGTGCACCAGGTGATTCCCTGGGGCGGCCACGCGAACTACGCCGCATCGAAGGGCGGGATCATGATGATGATGGAGAGCCTCGCGCAGGAGCTCGCGCCCCATCGCATCCGGGTCAACAGCATCGCTCCCGGGGCGATCCGCACGCCCATCAACCGCACGGCGTGGCAGACTCCCGAGGCGTACGCACGGCTGATGACGCTCATCCCGTACGACCGGATCGGGGAGCCCGTCGACATCGCCCGCGCCGCGGTCTGGCTCGCCTCCGACGATTCGGACTATGTCGTCGGCGCGACGCTCTTCGTGGACGGCGGCATGACGCTGTTTCCCGGCTTTGCGACGGGCGGCTGAGGCCGCCGCGGCGCCAGATGGCCGACCAGCGCTTCGATATCATCATCATCGGCACGGGAGCCGGAGGCGGCACGCTCGCCTATCGCCTCGCGCCGAGCGGCAAGCGCATCCTGCTCCTCGAGCGCGGCGAGTTCCTGCCGCGCGAGCGCGACAACTGGGACCCGACCGCCGTGTTCGCGGACGGCAAGTACCAGGCGAAGGAGACTTGGTACGGAGGGGACGGCCGCGCGTTCCGTCCCGGCATTCATTACTGGGTGGGCGGCAACACCAAGATGTACGGAGCGGCGCTGTTTCGCCTACGCCGGGAGGACTTCGGCGAGCTGCGTCACGCGGGCGGCGTCTCGCCCGCCTGGCCTCTCGGCTACGAGGACTTCGAGCCCTACTACTGCGAGGCCGAGCATCTCTATCACGTTCACGGCGAGCACGGCGTCGATCCGACGGAGCCGCCGGCGAGCCGGCCCTATCGGCACCCGCCGATCTCGCACGAGCCGCGCATCCAGGAGCTGTACGACGGCTTGAAGCGCGAGGGCTATCACCCGTTTCCGCTTCCGATCGGCGCGCTGCTCTCCGAGGAGGCGGGCCAGCCGGCGCGCACGAGCGTTTGCATTCGCTGCGATGCGTTCGATGGGTATCCGTGCCTCGTGAACGGCAAGGCCGATGCGCAGATCATCTGCGTCGAGCCGGCGCTCGAGCATCCGAACGTCGTGCTGCTCACGGGCGCGTACGTGCGGCGGCTCGAGACGGACGCCTCGGGGCGCACGGTGACAGTGGTGCACGTCGAGCGCGCGGGCGTCGCGGAAGCCTACGCCGCCGATATCGTCGTCGTCGCGTGCGGCGCTCTCAACTCCGCGCTGCTGCTGCTGCGCTCCGCGAGCGATGCGCACCCGGGCGGCCTCGCCAACGCCTCCGGGGTGGTGGGGCGCCACTACATGCGCCACAACAATTCGGCGCTCATGGCGGTCTCGCGCCGCGAGAATCCCACGCGCTTCCAGAAGACGCTCGCGCTCAACGACTTCTACTTCGGCTCGAGCGACTGGCCATACCCGCTCGGCCACATTCAAATGCTCGGCAAGTCCCACGGCGAGTCGATCGCGGCCGAGGCGGGCGGCTGGGCCCTCAAGATGCCGGAGATGCCGTTCGATGTGATGGCGCGCCACGCGATCGACTTCTGGCTCACCTCCGAGGACCTGCCGAATCCCGACAATCGCATCCGCTACGGCTCGGACGGCAAGGTGATCCTCGAGCTCACCGAAGGCAACATGGAGGGGCACAGGAGGCTGCAGCACAAGCTGCGCGAGCTGCTCGACGCCGCGGACTATCATCCGCATCTGCTGCCCCGCTCGCTGTACCTCGGCAAGGAGATCCCGATCGGCGGAACGGCGCATCAGGCGGGCACCATCCGCTTCGGCCGCGATCCGAGATCCTCGGCGCTCGACCTCCATTGCAAGGCGCACGATCTCGACAACCTGTACGTCGTCGATGCCAGCTTCTTTGTGTCGATCGGCGCCGTGAACCCCTCGCTCACCGTCATGGCGAACGCGCTGCGGGTCGGCGATCACCTGCTCGAGCGGCTCAAGGTAGCGCCGCTCCCGAGAATGGGAAGGGGTGCCGTATGAGCCTGAGCCTCGCCGTCGCCGTCGCGATCCGGTACCTGCTCGTCGCGCTGTTCTTGCCGTTCAGCGCGCTCGACAAGATCCTCAACTTCCGAGGCGCCGTCGCTCAGGCGATGCAGGTGATCTCCGCGGAGGGCCCCGCGAAGGTCCTGATTCTCTGCGGCCTCTGCATCGAGATCCTCATGCCGCTCGCGATCCTGACCGGCGTCGCCGACCGGGTCGCCGCGCTCGTGATGGCGGGATACTGCGTCGTGACCGCGCTGCTGTGGAAGCCGTTCTGGCGCCCCGGGGACTTCTGGCGCGCCGGCCGCAGCGAGGGGCGGGACCTGTTCTGGGATTTCCTGAAGAATTTCTCGCTCGCGGGCGGGTTCCTGCTCATCACCTTCGGCGCGACGGCGGGGGCGGTGAGCCATCTCATCGCCCATCCGGGCCCGAGCACTCGCCCGTACGGCGCTCTGGTGATCCATGGCCGGCGGTGAGCCGGACGGCGTGGGAGCGAAGCCCCATGAGGGGCCCCGCGCGAAGCCTCACGGCGAGAGGCCCGCGGGTAAGAGGCCGGCGGGCGCGAAGCCCGAGGTACGCTACTGGCATCTCTGGACCGACGAGCGCGGCGTCAGCCGCCAGACTCGCTGCGTCCTCGGTGACTTCCGGCTTGAGTCGATCAGCCCGCCCGCGAGCCCGCAGTGGCAGGGCCGCCGATCACGCGGCGAGACGACGGTCATGGTGACCGTGCTGCCGCCCGGTTGGGTCGGCGCCTGGCACGAGAACCCGAAGCCGCAGTGGATCATCCCGCTCTGCGGCCGCTGGTTCGTCGAGTCGATGGACGGCGAGCGCGTGGAGATGGGCCCGGGCGAGCTTTCCCTCGGCGCCGATCAAGGCACGGTCGAGTCGGCAGGCAAGAAGGGCCATCGCTCCGGCACGGTCGGCCGCGACCCCGCGGTGCTGTGGCTCGTCCAGCTCGAGGGCGAGCCGCCGCCGCCGCGGCCCTGCCCCTTCTCCTGAGCGCCGGGCACGCGTGAGCGCCATGCGCGAGCTCGACATCCGCGACAGGCGCTTCGCCCGCTACGTGCCCGCCAACGCGGAACTCGAGGAGCTCGCGAGCGGGTTTCGCTGGACGGAAGGCCCGGTGTGGATGGGCGATGCGAACTGCCTGCTGTTTCAGGATCTGCCGCGCAATCGAACGCTGCGCTGGAGCGAGGAGGGCGGAGTCACGGTCTTTCGCTGTCCGTCGAACTACGCGAACGGCCAAACGCGGGATCGGCAAGGCCGACTCATCGCCTGCTCGCACCGCGGGCGCTGTCTCTATCGCACCGAATACGACGGCGAGGTGACGACGCTCGTCACTCATCACGGCGGCAAGCGCCTCAATTCGCCGAACGACGTCGTCGTGAAATCCGACGGCACGATCTGGTTCACCGATCCGCTCTACGGGATCTCGAGCGACTACGAAGGCGGCCGGCAGCTCTCCGAGCAGCCCCCGGGGCTGTACCGCTTCGATCCCGAGCGCAACGAGATCCACCTGATGGCGGACGATTTCGACGGGCCGAACGGGCTCGCCTTCTCCCCGGATGAGACGCGGCTTTACGTATCGGAGACCGGCGATCCGGCCGACGAGAGCCCTCGCCGGTACATCCGCCTCTTCACGGTCTCGCCCGACGGGACGCGGCTCTCGGGAGGTGAGGTGTTTCACAAGGTGGAGCCGGGCTACTGCGACGGCCTGCGCGTGGACGAGGAGGGAAACCTTTGGAGCAGCGCGGGCGACGGCGTTCACTGCATCGCGCCGGACGGCAAGCTGCTCGGAAAGGTGCTGGTTCCGCACACGGTGTCGAATGTCGCCTTCGGCGGCCCGCACAAGAGCCGCCTCTTCATCACGGCCTCGCACGCGCTCTGCGCCATCTTTCTCAACCGAAGGGGATGCGCATGGCCGTGACGAGGATCGCCCGCATCACCCTCACGACGGCGGATCCCGAATCGCTCGCGGCTTTCTATCGCTCGGCGTTCGGATTCGAGCGGATCGGCGCGGGCGCCGCAGCCCACGCGCAGGCCGACGGGCGTGCACAGGCTGAGGAGCGCGCGCAAGCCGAAGGGTGCGCCCAAGCCGAGGGGCGCGCCCAAGCCGGCTGGGCGCGAGCAGAGGCCTGCGCGCCGGCCGACGCGCGAGTGCTCGCTCTGTCGCTCGGGCGGCAGATCCTCGAGCTCATCGCCTTCCGCGAGCCGGGCAACCCGTATCCTCGCGGCAGCGCGAGCAACGACCCGAGGTTCCAGCACTTCGCCATCGTCGTCTCGAGCATGGAGGCGGCCTACGCGCGGTTGCGGCAGCGCCCGGGCTGGACCTCGATCACGACTCCGGCGCCCCAGCGTCTGCCCGCGCGCTCGGGCGGCGTCGTCGCTTTCAAGTTTCGCGATCCGGAGGGCCATCCGCTCGAGCTGCTGGAATTCCCCACGGGGCGCGTCCCGGCGGCTTGGCAGGCCGTGCGGGCGGAGGGGCCCTGTCTCGGAATCGATCACTCGGCCATCGTGGTCGCGGATACCGCTCGGAGCACCGACTTCTACGAGCGGCTGCTCGGCTTCTCGCGGCTCGGGCGCTCGCTCAATCGAGGTCCGGAGCAGGAGCGGCTCGATGCGCTGCCGGACGCGGTGGTCGAGGTGACGGCGCTCGGCGCGCGGCGAGGAGAGCCTCCTCACCTCGAGCTTCTCTGCTACCGCTCCCCGCCTTCGCCCGCCGCGTTGCAAGAGCTCCCCGCGAGCCACGACATCGCGGCGACACGGCTCACACTCGAGGTGGAGGATCTCGTGGGCGCGGCGACGCGGCTCGCCGCGGCGGGCGTGCGGCTCGCCGCCGCGGAG
>JASHSR010000232.1 GCA_030038645.1 Gammaproteobacteria bacterium | reverse complement strand
CCTTGCCGCCCTCGCCCTCCACCTTTCCGCCCGCGGCCGTGATCGCCGCCAGGGCACCCCGGGTCGCCGCGACGCCCTTCAGCGTCACGGCCTTCTTGAGCTCGCCCGAGAGGACCACCTTCGCTCGCTCGGTCGCCTCGGGAACGATCCCGGCGTCCTTGAGCGCCTGCAGGTCGATCACCTCGGCCTCGACGCGCGCGAGCTCGTGCAGCCGTACCTCGGCGCGCGTCGGTCGAATCTTGGAGCGGAAGCCTACCTTCGGCAGGCGCCGCTGCAGCGGCATCTGGCCGCCCTCGAACCCCACCTTATGATAGCCGCCCTTGCGCGCCCGCTGGCCCTTGACGCCGCGACCGCAGGTCTTGCCCTGGCCGGCCGAGGCGCCCCGGCCGACGCGAAGCCGCGGGCGCTTGGCGCCCCGCGCGGGTTTCAGCGTGTTCAGTCGCATGGTAGTCATGGGCTTCGCCCAACTTTCCTCGGAGCCGCTCCGCGGCCCCGTACGTCCAGCGGCGCTTCGCGCCGGAGGAGGGCGCGCGCGATGCTCATGCTACATCCTCCACTTTCAGCAGGTGCACGGCCGTCTGGATCATTCCGCGGTTCTCGGGCGTATTCGCGACCGTGACGGTCTGATGGCGCCTGCGCAGGCCGAGCCCGCGCACGGATGCCGCGATGTTCGCGAGCTGGCCGTGGCAGCTTTTGACCAGCGTCACGCGCAATCGATCCGTCCCCTCCCGGGTCATGCCGTGATCTCCTCGAGGCTCTTGCCGCGCTTCGCCGCGATCTCCTCGGGCGACCGCACGCTCGAGAGAGCATTGATCGTCGCGCGCACCACGTTGATGGGATTGCGCGAGCCGTAGCTCTTTGCGAGCACATTGCGCACGCCGGCGCATTCGAGAACCGCGCGCATGCCGCCGCCCGCGATCACTCCGGTGCCGTCCGACGCCGGCTGCATCCGCACGCGCGTGGCGCCGTGCTCGCCCTCGACCGCGTAGTAGAGCGTGTCGTTGCGCAGCGCGACCCCGATCATGTTCTTGCGCGCCTGCGCCATCGCCTTGGAGATGGCGACGGGCACTTCGCGGGCCTTGCCGAAGCCGTAGCCGACCCGGCCGGCGCCGTCGCCCACGACCGTGAGGGCCGTGAAGCCGAATTGACGGCCGCCCTTGACGACCTTCGCCGTGCGGTTCACGGCGACGAGCTTCTCGAGCAGCTCGTCCGCCTGTCCTTTCTCTGCTCTTGCCATCTCGTTTACCCTGTCCGGAACTTCAGGCCTTGATCAGAACTGCAGGCCGGCTTCGCGCGCGGCGTCCGCCAGCGCCTTCACCCGCCCGTGAAACTGGAACCCGGAGCGGTCGAACGCGACCCGGGTCACCCCGGCCGCCTTGGCCCGCTCGGCGATCGCGCGCCCGACCGCCTTCGCGGCATCGACGTTCCCGGTGCCCTTCAGTCCCTCCCGGACCGCCGCCTGCAGAGTCGAGGCTGCCGCGAGCACCCTCGCGCCCTTGGCGTCGGTGAGCTGCGCATAGATGTGGCGCGGCGTGCGGTGCACGGTCAGCCGCGCGACGCCGAGCTCGACGATCCGGGCGCGCGTCTTGACGGCGCGGCGCAGCCGCCGGGCCTTCTTGGTGATCATTTCTTCTTTCCCTCCTTGAGAGTGATCTGCTCGCCGGCATAGCGCACGCCCTTGCCCTTGTAAGGCTCCGGCGGGCGGATGTTGCGCACCTCGGCGGCGACCTGCCCGACCTTCTGGCGGTCGACGCCCCTCACGATGATCTCGGTCTGGCTCGGCGTCTCGATCGTGATGCCTTCCGGAATCGGAAAATTCACGGGGTGGGAGAACCCGAGCGTCAAGTTCAGGGCCTTGCCCTGTACCTGCGCGCGATAGCCTACGCCCACCAGCTCGAGTTTGCGCTCGTAGCCCTTCGTGACCCCGAGCACCATGTTGGCGAGGTGAGCGCGCGTCGCGCCCGCGAGCATCGCGACGCCGTCGCCCTCGCCGTACTTCACGGCGAGCTTCTTCTCTTCCTGCACGACACGGATGCCGTGCTTCAGAGGCAGTGTGAGCGTGCCCTTGGCGCCCTTGACGGTCACCTGATCGGCGGCAACCGTCGCGGTCACGCCCTGCGGCAGATCGATCAAAGCCTTAGCCACTCTGCTCATGGGCTTCGCCCAACTGTCCTCGGGGTCGGCTGTGCCGACCCTTTATGAATAACGGCGCTGCGCGCCGCAGAAGAGTCCTCCATGCTCGTCACGTCGCTCATGCTCGTCACGTCGCTCACGTTCATCACGCTACGATACACAGCACTTCCCCGCCCTGGCCGAGCGTGCGCGCCTGTCGGTCCGTCATGACGCCTTTCGGCGTCGAGACGATCACGGTGCCCATTCCGCCGAGCACCTTCGGCAGCTCGTCCTTGCGGCGATAGATACGCAGGCCCGGCCGGCTCACGCGCTCCAGGCGGTCGATCACGGGACGGCCCTCGTAATACTTGAGCCCGATGATGAGCGTCTGCTTCGCCCCGTCGCCGTCCAGGCGGAAATCGGCGACGTATCCCTCCTCCTTGAGCACACGCACGATGGCGGTCTTGAGCTTGGAGGAAGCCATGCTCACCTCGGCCTTGCGCGCGCTCTGACCGTTGCGGATACGGGTCAGCAGATCGGCGATGGGATCGGTCATGCTCATGAGGCTTTATCCTTACCAGCTCGCCTTCGTGAGTCCGGGAATCTCCCCGCGCATCGCGACCTCGCGGATCTTCGCGCGCGCCAGGCCGAATTTGCGGTACACGCCCCGCGACCGGCCGGTGATCTGGCAGCGCTTGCGCTGCCGAGAGGGGCTCGCGTCGCGCGGGAGGGACTGCAGCTGCGCCTGCGCGGCCGCCCGCTCCTCGGCGGAGGTCTTGGGGCTGCGAATGAGCTCCTTGAGCTTCGCCCGCCTCGCCGCGTACTTTCTCACGATCCTCTCGCGGCGCTTCTCGCGCTCGACCATGCTTGTCTTCGCCACGTCTTTGAGTCCTCTTACTTCCTGAATGGGAAGTTGAACGCCTCGAGCAACGCCCGGCCCTGCTTGTTGTCCCGCGCCGTCGTGGTGATCGTGATGTCCATGCCCCGCAGCTGATCGATCTGGTCGTACTGGATCTCGGGGAAGATGATCTGCTCCTTCACGCCGAGGCTGTAGTTGCCGCTGCCGTCGAAGGAGCGCGGGGAGACGCCGCGGAAATCGCGGATGCGCGGGATCGCGATGTTGATCAGCCGGTCGAGGAACTCGTACATGCGCGCTCCCCGCAGCGTCACCTTGCAGCCGACCGCGAGGCCCTGGCGCAGCTTGAAGGAGGCGATCGACTTGCGCGATTTGCAGATGAGCGGCTTCTGGCCGGTGATCTTCGTGAGATCGGCGACCGCGGCGTCCATGATCTTGCGGTCCGCGACGGCCTCGCCGACGCCCATGTTCACCGTGATCTTGGTGATCCGCGGCACTTGCATCGGATTCTCGATCGCGAGCTCCTTGCGCAGCTGCGGCACGACCTTCTCGCGGTAGTAGTCTTGCAGTCTCGCCATGGCGTTGTCAGTCGGGGCCGTCACGCCTCGAGCATCTCTCCGTTCGAGCGGAAGCAGCGCACTTTCCTGCCGTCGGCCAGCTTCTTGAAGCCGACGCGGTCGGGCTTCTTGGCGCTGGGATTCCAGATCGCCACCTTCGACATGGGCAGCGGCATCTCCTTCTCGATGATGCCGCCCTGCTGGTTCGCCTGGGGATTGGGGCGCTGGTGCTTCTTCACCCGGTTGACGTTCTCCACGATCACATGGTCGCCCCCGCGCACCTCGACCACGGTCCCGCGCGCGCCCTTGTCGCGGCCCGAGAGCACGACGACCGTATCCCCTTTCTTGATCTTTCTCACAGCACCTCCGGCGCGAGCGAAATGATCTTCATGAACTGCTGCGTGCGCAGCTCGCGCGTCACGGGCCCGAAGATGCGCGTGCCGATCGGCTCGAGCTTGTTCGTGAGCAACACCGCGGCGTTGCCGTCGAAGCGGATGAGCGAGCCGTCCGGCCGCCGCACGCCGCGCTTGGTGCGCACCACCACCGCGTCGTAGACCTCGCCCTTCTTGACCTTGCCGCGCGGGATCGCGTCCTTCACGCTGACCTTGATCACGTCGCCGACCGTCGCATAGCGCCGGCGGGTGCCGCCCAGCACCTTGATGCACATCAGCGTGCGGGCGCCGCTGTTGTCGGCGGCATTGAGCATGGTGCGCAACTGGATCATGGACTCACTCGGCTGCGGGCGAGCGCGCCTGCGCGCGCTGTACGACGGCGACCAGACGCCAGGACTTGCGGCGCGACAGCGGCCTGCAGGGCGCGATCGTCACGGTATCGCCCTCGCGCGACTCGTTGTTCTCGTCGTGGGCGAGGAGCTTCGTCGTGCGGCGAATGTACTTGCCGTACTCCGGATGCTTGATCAGCCGCTCGATCTCGACGGCGATCGTCTTCTGCATCTTGTTGCTCACCACGCGCCCAGTCAGCGTGCGCTGCGTCGCGGCTGCGGGCTGCGCCTGCGCCGAGTCGTGCGTCTGCGCCGCGTCCTGCCCCTGCGCCACATCCCGCCCCTGCCCCTGTGCCGGGTCCTGCGCCGGCGCCGAATGCTGCTCCTGCGCCGAGCCCCGGCCCTGCGCCCGGCTCCGCGTCCGGGCCCCGCTCTGCGCGGCCTTCGTCTTTTGCGGCGTCATTTCATGGCCTCCGGCCAGGATCTCTCGGGGATCGCGCTGCACGCGACCCCGTACATGTAGCGGCGCAAAGCGCGCCGGAAGAGCTTCGGGCTCACTTCTTCGGGTCTCCGCCCGCCTGCTCGCGCATCACCGTCTTCACGCGCGCGATGTTCCGGCGCACCTTCACGAACTGGTCGGGCTTCACGGCCTGCCCGGTCGCCTGCTGCATGCGCAGGGCGAACTGCTCCTTGCGCAGCTTCAGGAGCTCCTCCGCGAGATCCTCTCGCGCCCGCGCGCGCAGCTCCTTCGCTTCCATCTATCGAACCTGCCGTTTCACGAACGTCGTCGCCACGGAGAGCTTCGAGCCCGCGAGGCGGAAGGCCTCGCGCGCCGTCACCTCGTCCACGCCTTCCATCTCGAACAGGACCTTGCCCGGCTGCACGCGCGCGACCCAGTACTCGACGTTGCCCTTGCCGCTGCCCATGCGCACCTCGAGGGGCTTCTTGCTGATCGGCACGTCGGGGAACACGCGGATCCAGATCTGGCCGCCGCGCTTGACGTACCGCGCCATCGCGCGGCGCGCCGCCTCGATCTCCCGCGCCGTCATGCGGGCGCGGCTCGTCGCCTTGAGGCCGAACTCGCCGAACGCCACAGAGCTGCCGCGCAGCGCCATCCCGGCGTTGCGGCCCTTGAACTGCTTGCGGTACTTGGTGCGCTTGGGCTGCAGCATCGGCCTGTCCTACGCCTGCGCGGGGGAGTCGGTGCCACTCGCTGCCGCGGCCGCCGCGGCCGCTGGAGCGGCCCCCGGCCCTGACGCCGTCTCCGGGCGCGAGTCGCTCCGCGACTCGCCCTCGGCGGCGGCCGCCTCCTCGAGCTCGGTCTTCTCGAAGACCTCGCCCTTGAAGATCCAGACCTTCACGCCGATCACGCCGTAGGTGGTCTTCGCCTGCGACAGGCCGTAATCGATATCCGCCCGGAAGGTATGGAGCGGGATGCGGCCCTCGCGGTACCACTCCGTCCGGGCGATCTCCGCGCCGTTCAGTCGCCCGGAGACGCGGACCTTCACGCCGAGGGCGCCGCTGCGCATCGTGCTCATCACTGCACGCTTCATCGCGCGGCGGAACATCACGCGCTTCTCGATCTGCTGAGCGATGCTGTCGGCGACGAGCTGCGCATCGAGCTCGGGCTTCCTGATCTCGGAGATGTTGAGGCGCACGTCGGCCACGGTCATCCCGAGGAGCTTCGCCGTCTCGAGGCGCAGCTTCTCGATGTCCTCTCCCTTCTTGCCGATCACGATGCCCGGGCGCGCGGTCTGGATGGTGATGTTCACCTTCTTCGCGGCGCGCTCGATCTGGATGCGGCTCACCGAGGCGTCTCCGAGCCGCCCGTGCAGGAACTCGCGAACGCGGAAATCGGTGTGCACGTGGACGGGGAACTGCTTCTTGCCGGCGTACCACTTCGACATCCAGTCGCGCGTGATGCCGAGGCGCATGCCGAGCGGATTGACCTTCTGGCCCATGGCTAGTCCTTCTTACCGTCGCTGACCGCCACGGTGATATGGCTGTTGCGCTTGACGATGCGGGTACCCCGCCCCTTGGCCCGCGCCGCGAAGCGCTTCAGCACCGGCGCGGCATCCACCTGGATCCGGGCGACGGTGAGATCGTCGACGTCGAGGCCTTCGTTCTCCTGCGCGTTCGCGATCGCCGACCACAGCGTCTTGTAGACGAGCCTCGCGCCCTTCTTCGGCATGTACTTCAGGGTGTTGAGCGCATGGTTGACCGGCTGGCCCCGAACGGTGTCGGCGACGAGGCGGCACTTCTGCGGTGAGATGCGCGCGTGGCGCAGGACTGCTGTGACTTCCATCGCTCGAGCCTACGACGCCGCCGCCGTCTCCACTTTCTTGTCGCCCGAGTGCGCCTTGAACGTGCGCGTCGGGGCGAACTCTCCGAGCTTGTGGCCGACCATGTTCTCGCTCACGAGCACCGGGATGTGCTGGCGCCCGTTGTGAACGGCGATCGTGAGCCCGACCATGTCCGGAACGACCATCGAGCGCCGCGACCAGGTCTTGATCGGCTTGCGGTCGCTCTTCGCGTGCGCGATCTGCACCTTCTTCGCGAGATGCAGGTCGACAAACGGCCCTTTCTTCAGTGAGCGCGGCATACGGATCACCTTATCCTGTTGCGGCGGTGCTGCACGATCATGTTGTCCGTGCGCTTGTTGTGGCGCGTCTTCAGGCCCTTGGTGTTCCACCCCCAGGGGGACACCGGGTGCGGATTGCCCTGGCCGGACTTGCCCTCGCCGCCGCCGTGCGGGTGGTCGACGGGATTCATCGCGAGGCCGCGCACGGTGGGGCGCACGCCGCGCCAGCGGATGGCACCCGCCTTGCCGTAGCTTCTGAGGTTGTGCTCGTCGTTGCTCATTTCGCCGACCGTCGCGCGGCAGTCGATGTGCACCCGCCGAATCTCGGTGGACTTCATCCGCAGGTACGCGTAGACGCCCTCGCGGGCGGTGTATTGCGCGGAGCTGCCGGCGCTGCGCGCAAGCTGGCCGCCCTTGCCGGGCTTCAGCTCGACGTTGTGGACCAGCGAGCCGACCGGGATGTGGCGCAGGGCCATCGCATTGCCCGACTTGATGGGGGCATCGGCTCCCGAGCGGATCTCATCTCCCGCCGCCATGCCCTTCGTCGCGAGAATGTAGCGCCGCTCGCCGTCGGCGTAGCGCACGAGCGCGATGTGCCCGGTGCGGTTTGGATCGTACTCGATGCGCTCGACGACGCCCGCGATGCCGTCCTTGTCGCGCTTGAAATCGATGATGCGGTACTTCCGGCGCGAGCCTCCGCCGATGTGGCGCGTGGTGATGCGGCCGTAGTGGTTGCGTCCTCCCGTCTTGTGCTGGGTCGCCGTGAGCGGCGCGTACGGCTCGCCCTTGTGCAAGTGCGAGCGGTCGATCTTGACCACGCCGCGGGTGCCGGGAGAGGTGGGCCTGAACTTGATGAGTGCCATGGCGGGTCTCGCGGGGCCTCAGGCCTTCGCCTTCGCCTCGTAGTCGATCGTCTGGCCCTGCGCGAGGCGCACGTAGGCCTTCTTCCAATCCTGCGTGCGTCCCCGGACGCGGCCGAATCGGCGCATCTTGCCCCGCTCGTTCGCGACCTGAACGCCTTGCACCTTCACGTCGAACATCAGCTCCACCGCCTGCCTGATGTCGGCCTTGGTCGCACCGCGGCGCACGCGGAAGACGTACTGGTTGTGGTTCTGCATGGCGAGCGACGTCTTCTCCGTGACGTGCGGCGCGAGCAGCACCGTCATGAGCGCTTCTTTTTTCATAGGCTGCGCCCCACTACTCTCGGGTAGCGGCGCTGCGCGCCGACGGAGCCGGCGCAAATCATTGCAGGCGCTCCTCGATGAGCTTCACCGCGGCGACGGTCATCAGGACCTTCTCGTGGCTCAGCAGGCTCAAGGGATTCAACGCGCCCGCCTCGATCACTTCCACGCGCGGGAGGTTGCGGGCGGCGAGATGCAGCTTCGAGTCCACCGCCTCGACGACGATCAGCACATCCTCGAGCGACCAGGACTTGAGCCGGCTCGCGAGCAGCTTGGTCTTCGGCGCATCGAGCGCGATCTGCGGGGCGACGACGAGCCGCTCCTGGCGCGCGAGCTCGGACAGCATCGAGCGGATCGCGCCGCGGTACATCTTGCGGTTCACCTTCTGCGCGAGGTCGCGGGGACGGGCCGCGAACGTCTTGCCGCCGCCCACCCAGATCGGGCTGCGGATCGAGCCCGAGCGAGCTTGGCCGGTGCCCTTCTGCGCCCAAGGCTTCCTGCCGCCGCCACTCACCTCGGCGCGGGACTTCTGCGCCTTGGTGCCGGAGCGGCCGCCGGCGCGGTACGCCGTCACGACCTGGTGGATGAGCGCCTCGTTCAGCTTGCGTCCGAACGCCGCCTCGGACACCTGAACCTCGCCGCCTCCATCGACCATCTTCAAGCTCATCATGGCTGCTTCTTCGCGGGAGCCGGCTTCGATGCCGCCGCGGCCGGCTTCGACGCCGCGGCCGCCTTGGGCGCCGCGGCCGGCTTGGAGGCCGCCGCCGGCTTGGCCGCCGTGGCAGGGGCCGCCTTCGTGGGCGCGACAGTCTTACGCGCGGCTCGCCGCTCCGCCTTGAGCGAGGGGCGAACGATCACGTTGCCGCCTTCCGCACCCGGCACGGCGCCCCGCACGAGAAGCAAATTGCGCTCGAGGTCGACCTCGACGACCCGCAAGTTCTCCGTCGTGCGCCGGACCACGCCGAGGTGACCCGACATGCGCTTGCCCTTGAACACGCGGCCGGGCGTCTGGCGCTGGCCGATGGAGCCGGGTGCCCGGTGCGAGACCGAATTGCCGTGCGAGGCGTACCCGCCGGCGAAGTGGTGCCGCTTTATCGTCCCGGCAAAGCCCTTTCCGAGCGTCGTACCGGTCACATCGACCCTCTCACCCACCTTGAAGAGGTCGGCCCGCAGCTCCGCGCCGGGCTTGAGGTCGGAGCCCTCCCCCGCCTCGCCCAGGCGAAACTCGTGCAGGCCCCGGCCGGGCGCCACGCTCGCCTTGGCGAAGTGGCCGGCGAGCGGCTTGGTGAGCAGCTGCGGCCTGCGCGAGCCCCAGGTCACCTGGACGGCGCGATAGCCGTCCCGGTCCGGGGACTTGAGCTGCGTGACGCGATTGGGCAGCACCTCGATGACCGTGCAGGGCACGGTCTCGCCGCTCTCCGTGAACACTCGCGTCATGCCGCACTTGCGGCCGACCAGGGTTACTTTCATGGGCTTCGACGTGTCATGGCCTCGCGGCCAGAGTGCAAGGGCTTGCGCCCAACTGTCCTTGGGTCGCGAAGCGCGACCCCGTACATATCGCGGCGCTGCGCGCCGTGAAGAGCCGAAGCGACTCGGCCTCGAAGGCGGGGATAGACAAAGGAGCATGTGGCCGACGGCCACGTGATGCTCGAGTGGTCTTGGGACGCTCGGGCCGCCCCAACCTCGCCCGACGACCGCTTTCGCGGCGACTCGCGGCCCTGGTGTAAGTGCCGGAGCCGAAAAGGCCGCGCAGTATAAGGTGCGGCCCGCCAGCGTACAAGCCCGACGTCGCCTGCGTGCCGGCCCCGCGCCGGCGGTCTAGGGGCCCAGGTTCAGCCGGTGTACCGATCCGGGATCGGTCCGCCGGGCCTGCCCTCATCCGGCATCAATTGAGCTTGATCTGGACGTCGACTCCGGCCGGGAGCTCGAGCTTCATGAGGGCATCCACCGTCTTGTCGGTCGGGTTGAGGATGTCCATCAGGCGCTTGTGGGTGCGCAGCTCGTACTGGTCCCGCGCATCCTTGTCGGCATGGGGCGAGACGAGCAGCGTGAAGCGCTCCATCTTGGTCGGCAGCGGCACCGGGCCGCGAACCGTGGCGCCCGTTCGCTTCGCCGTCTCGACGATCTCCCGCGCGGAGTTGTCGATGAGGCGGTGATCGAACGCCTTGAGGCGGATGCGGATGTTTTGATTCGCCATATTAAAGAGTCCTACTTCAGCACCTTGGAGACGACGCCCGAGCCGACGGTCTTGCCGCCCTCGCGAATCGCAAACCTCAACCCCTCCTCCATCGCAATCGGGCTGATCAGCTCCACCGTCATCTTGATGTTGTCCCCCGGCATCACCATCTCCACCCCCGCCGGCAGCTCAATCGTCCCCGTCACATCGG
>JASHSR010000231.1 GCA_030038645.1 Gammaproteobacteria bacterium | reverse complement strand
AGGTGACCGTAGAGCAGCACGCAGTCCGGCCGCTCGCCCGGAATATCGATCAGCAGAACCGGCGTGAGGCCGGGCAGGCGGTGGACCTCGACGCGCATGCCGGGAAGCGGCTGAGCGCGACACCAGTCGGCGATGAGCCCGACGGCGCGCTCCATATGGCCGTTCGCCTCCCACCGAGGATCGAAGAGCGGCGAGCGGTTCGGGATGCGCACATAGGCTTGCAGGCGCTCGAGAATGGACTCATCCCACTGCCGGTCGATCGTGCGGCGCAGGCGGGCCGGATCGAGGCCTTTATTCGGGGAAGTCATACTTTATATTCCATGGGTTACGCGATTCTTTTCGTGTAAATTATTCAACGATTGGGTCAGCTCCAGCATCCCGGAGCGGGTCATCCGGGGCGGGAGGCAGCCGGAACAGCGTGCGCGTGGCCGACGTCATCGAGTCGGCGAGCTCCTCGAGGGACGCGCCGCGGGCGCTCGCCAGAGCCTGCGCCACGTGAGGCAGGAACATCGGCTCGTTGCGGCGGGACGCGGGCCGCGGGCGCAGGTCCCGCGGAAGCAGATAGGGCGCATCCGTCTCCACCATGAGACGCGCCGCGGGGATCTCGCGCACGAGAGGAATGAGATGCGTACCGCGCCGCTCGTCGCAGATCCAGCCGGTGAGGCCGACGGCGAGGTCGAGCTCGAGGCAGGCGGCGAGCTGATCGCGCGTGCCGGTGAAGCAATGGGCGACTCCGCCCGCGAGGCGGCTGCGATGCGCGCGGAGGATCGCGATGAAGTCCTCGTGCGCATCGCGCTGGTGGAGGAACACGGGCTTGCCGGTGCGCGCCGCGAGCTCGAGCTGGCGCTCGAAGGCGCGGCGCTGCGCCGGCCGGGGGGAGTAATCGCGGAAATAATCGAGACCGCATTCGCCGATCGCGACCACCTCGGGTAGCGCCGCGATGCGCTCGAGCTCGCGGGCCAGCGCCTCGTCGAGCTCGGTTGCGTGGTGAGGGTGGACCCCGGCGGTTGCAAAGAGCCGCCCCGGATACGCGCGCGCGAGGTCGAGTGCCTGGAGCGTGCTCGCGCCGCTCGCCCCGGTGACGATCATCTGAGCGACGCCCGCGTGGACGGCCCGCGCGATGACGGCCGCACGGTCGGCGTCGAAGCTGTCGTGGGTCAGATTGACTCCAATGTCGATCAGTTGCACGGCGGCCTCGGTGCGCGGAGCGAGCCTCGCCGGCGCACGCGCCTCGGCTGGGAAGGGCCCCATTTTCTCATGCGACCGCACCCTGGTATTCTGCCGCTCGTGAGCGAGCGGATTTCCTTCCCCGTCGGCGAGCGGCGCGCAACATGAGCCGCTCGGGCGCTCGCACCCGGCGGCTGCGCGGGCTCTGGCGCGCCGCAGGCGTGACGCTCCTTCTCGCAGGCTCCGCGCTCGCGCTGGCGGACGGCCCGCCGTCCGCGCAGGTGGCAGCCGGGTCTCAGGCTCGTCCGCTCGATCTCAGCGCCCCGCCGCTCAAATTGGTGCTCACGCCGCAGCAGATCGGCGAGCTCACGGCGGATCACGACGACGACACGCCTGCGGAGGACGTGACGGTCGAGCGGCCGCACTACGAGGCTCCGATTCCCGTCGGGCCGTTCCGCGCGCTGCCTTGGGCGCTCCTGCACCCGCTCGAGGCGTGGAAGATCCTCATGCCCATCACGGACGATTGATCGCTCCTCGACGGCCGACCGCCGGTCACGCGCCTCGAGGGTACGGCGGGCGCTCGATCGTCCGTCGCGGGAGACGATCGCCGTCACTTCGGGAGGGGCGCGCTGCTCTGCGCGGCCGTCACGGTGTGACGACGATCTTGCCGATCTGCTGGTTCGACTCGAGGAAGCGGTGCGCGTCGGCGATCTGGCTGAGCGGGAACGTCCTCGAGATGACCGGCTTCAAATGGCCCTCCGCGAGGCCGCGCACGATGAGCTCTCTCGCCCGAGCGAAGCGCTCGGGCTTGTTCCAGATGAACGAGGCCACCCAGCCCCTCAAGCTCAGGCTCTTCAGCGCCGCGGGCCAATGGGGGTAGGGCGTCGGCTGGCCGCTGAGGCTCCCATAGATGAAGAGGATGCCTTCCTCCGCCATCGCGTTCGCGAGCTTCTCGACGAAGGGGCCGCCCACGGGGTCGAACACGACCCGCACGCCCTTGCCGCCGGTGATCCTCATCACCTCCGCGACCACATCCGTCTCCGCCGTGGCGATGACGTGCCGGGCGCCCTGCTCCTTGAGCGCCGCCGCCTTGACGCTGTGGCGGGTGGCGGCAATCGGCACGGCACCGGCCCAGTTGGCGAGCTGGATCGCCGCGACGCCGACGCTGCTCGATGCCGCCGGAATGAGCACGTAGTCTCCGATGCCGATCCGCGCCTCGATGACGGCGAACGCCGTGAGGTACTGCATCCAGATCGAGGCCGCCTGCACGGGCGAGAGCTGCGGCGGAGCGGGGATGACGCTGCGCGCCGGCACGATGGCCTTCTCCCCGTAAACTCCATACTCGCCGAGCCGGTACGACGGCACGACGCAGACGCGCTCCCCGGGCGTGAAGCCCTGAACGCCCGCGCCGAGGGCCTCGACGGTGCCGGCGGCCTCGTAGCCGATCAGCGTCGGCAGCTTGGGTGGCACGAGGTACGCGCCCGCGCGAAACAGAGCCTCCGAGCGGTTGAGGCCGATCGCCTCCACCCGGATGCGGATCTCGCCTGGGCCCGGCGCGCCGACCTCGGCATCCTCGAGCTGCAGGACCTCGGGCCCTCCTGTCTTGTGAATGCGAACGATCTGGGTCATGCCGGCGCTCCCGTCTCTGGCGAGGCGGTCATTTTATGCCTCGCGTGCGCGTTGCGGGCAGGTCCTGGACGCGGTCCTTCCAGCGGCCGCCGCGGCCGCGCCGATACTGGATGGCGGAGTGGAGCGTGGCTCCCCCATAGAACGCGGCGATCGCCGGCAGGCAGGGGCACCAGAGCGCCGAGAGACCGTAGAAGCGGATCATCGGCCGATAGGCGAGGCTCATGAGCGCCCACGCGGCGGCGCCGAGAGCGGCGAAGAGCGGTCGCCCCGTGAGCAGCAGGAGCGGGGCAAGGCAGTAGGCGAGGGCGAGGCCGGCGAGCGTCGCGGCGAGCAGCGCATAGGAGTGGCGCAGCTGATTGAACGCCGTGCGCGAGATCATGCGGCCGATCTCCGCGAACGACCCGTAGGGGCGGATGCTCCGCGCGCTGCGCGTGAGGCCGAGCCAGATCGAGCCGCCCGCCGCCTTGACGCCGGCGGCGAGCGCGCAGTCGTCGATGATCTCGGAGCGGATCGCGGTGAGGCCGCCCACGCGCGCGAGCGCCGCCGGGCGGATCAGCATGCAGCCGCCGGCCGCGGCCGCGGTCCGCGACCGGGAGGAGGCGACCCACGAGGGCGGATAGAGCATGAAAAAGAAGAAGACGAACGCCGGGATGAGGGATTTCTCGGCGAGCGTCGAGGTCGAGAGCCGCACCATGTACGAGACGAGATCGCGGCCGCTCGCTTCGGCGTTCGCGAGGAGCCCGGCGAGGTTGTCCGGATCGTGGTGGATGTCGGCGTCGGTGAAGAGCAGATACTCGGGGCCGTGCGCGCCGGAGGCGGCAACGCCCTGGGCCATCGCCCAAAGCTTGCCGGTCCAGCCGGCGGGAAGGGGGACGCCATCGATCACACTGAGGCTCGACGCACGACCGAGCTTCGCGGCCGCCGCCGCCGCCGCGGCGGCGG
>JASHSR010000230.1 GCA_030038645.1 Gammaproteobacteria bacterium | reverse complement strand
GGTGGTGGAGCGCCAGCTCGCGGCCCGGGGCGTCCAGCGCGCCGACATCGGCCGCGAGGCCTTCATCGACCACGTCTGGCAGTGGAAGGCGCAGTCGGGCGGCACGATCAGCGCGCAGATGCGCCGCCTCGGGGACTCGGTCGACTGGTCGCGCGACCGCTTCACCCTGGACGCGGGCCTCTCGCGCGCCGTCATCGAGGTATTCGTGCGCCTGTACGAGGACGGCCTCATCTATCGCGGCAAGCGCCTCGTCAACTGGGACCCGGTGCTGCTCACCGCGCTCTCGGACCTCGAGGTCGAGAGCGTCGAGGAGCAAGGCTCGCTCTGGCATCTGCGCTATCCGCTCGAGGACGGCTCGGGCCACGTCGTCGTCGCGACGACGCGTCCGGAGACGATGCTGGGCGACAGCGCCGTCGCCGTGAACCCCGATGACGAGCGCTACAGGAGCCTCGTCGGCAAGAGCGTGTGGCTTCCGCTCGCCGAGCGCTCGATCCCGATCGTCGCCGACGCGTACGTCGATCCCGCGTTCGGCTCCGGCTGCGTGAAGATCACACCCGCCCACGACTTCAACGACTACGAGGTCGGGCTGCGCCACGGGCTCGAGCAAATCAACATCTTCACGCCGCGCGCGGCGCTCAACGAGCGCGCTCCGCAGCGCCTGCGCGGGCTCGACCGCTTCGAGGCCCGCGCGCGCATCGTCGCCGAGCTCGAGGCCGCCGGCCTGCTCGAGCGGACCGAGAAGCACACGCTCACGGTCCCGCGAGGCGACCGCAGCGGTGCCGTGCTCGAGCCCTATCTCACCGATCAGTGGTACGTGAGGATCGCCCCGCTCGCCGCGCCCGCCATCGCCGCGGTGGAGCAAGGCCGCACGCGCTTCGTGCCCGAGAGCTGGCAGCGCACGTACTTCGAGTGGATGCGCAACATCCGCGACTGGTGCGTGAGCCGTCAGCTCTGGTGGGGCCACCGCATCCCGGCCTGGTACGACGCGCGGGGCAACGTCTACGTGGGCCGCAGCGAGGCCGAGGTGCGCGGCAAGCACGGTCTCGGGGCCGAGACGCCCCTGCGCCAGGACGACGACGTGCTCGACACCTGGTTCTCCTCGGCGCTCTGGCCGTTCTCGACGCTCGGGTGGCCGGAGCGCACGCCCGAGCTCGCGAAGTTCTATCCGACGAGCGTGCTCGTGACCGGATTCGACATCATCTTCTTCTGGGTCGCCCGGATGCTGATGATGGGGCTCGAGTTCATGGGCGAGGTGCCGTTTCGCGACGTGTACATCACCGGCCTCATCCGCGACGAGCACGGCGAGAAGATGTCGAAGTCCAAGGGCAACATCATCGATCCCCTCGATGTGATCGACGGCATCGACCTCGAGTCGCTCGTCGCCAAGCGCACGAGCGGGCTCATGCAGCCGCAGCGCGCCCCGGCCATCGAGAAGGCGACGCGCAAGCGGTATCCGCGAGGCATCGCGGCCCACGGAACCGACGCGCTGCGCTTCACCTTCGCCGCCCTCGCCTCCCCCGCGCGCGAGCTGCGCTTCGACCTCGAGCGCGTCGCCGGCTACCGCAACTTCTGCAACAAGCTCTGGAACGCGGCGCGCTTCGTGACGCTCGCCGCGGCGGATGCGGCCTCGTCGGGCGGCGCAGGAGCCGCGGGCGCCGAGCTCGCCGCGGACGGCGGCGCCGCTTCGGCCGCGACGCCTCGCGAGCTCACCGTCGCGGACCGCTGGATCCGCTCGCGTTTCGGCCGCATGCTCGATGCGGTGGAGGAGGCGCTCGGAGACTACCGCTTCGATTACGCGGCGAGCGCGCTCTACGAGTTCGCCTGGTACGAGTTCTGCGACTGGTACGTCGAGCTCACGAAGCCGGTGCTGCAGTCCGAGAGCGCACCGGCCGCCGCCAAGCGGAGCACGCGGCGGACTCTCCTCGAGGTGCTCGAGGCTTTGCAGCGCGCGCTGCATCCCCTGATGCCCTTCCTCACGGAGGAGATCTGGCAACGGGCGGCCCCGCTCGCGGGCCGCTCCGGTCCCACCGTGATGCTGCAGCCGTATCCGCGCTCGCGAGATTTCCCCCGCGACGAGGAGGCGGAGCGCGAGCTCGCCTGGGTCCAGGCGCTCGTGCTCGCCGTGCGGCAGATCCGGGGGGAGATGAGCATCAATCCCTCGAGGCGCATTCCCGCGCTGCTGCAGGGCGCCTCGGCGGCGGACCGAGCCCTGCTCGAGCGCAACCGCGCCGCCCTCGAGCGGCTCGCGGGACTCGACTCCATCACCGTGCTCGAGCCGGGCGCGCCCGCGCCGCAGGCCGCCGCTCAGCTGGTCGGGGAGCTCACGATCCTCGTGCCGATGGCGGGACTCATCGACGCCGCCGCCGAGGCCGAGCGGCTCGAGAAGCTCCTCGTCCGCTCGAGACAGGATCTCGGCAAGGTCCGCGGCAAGCTCGCGAGTGAGAGCTTCGTGCGCAATGCGCCCGATGCGGTGGTCGCCGGCGAGCGCGAGCGGCTCGCGGAGCTCGAGCGCACCGTGACCGGACTCGAGGCGCAGCTCGCCCGGGTCCGCGGCCTGCTGCCGTGAGCGCGCATCCGGCCGCCGAGCGACGCGACCCCGGCGATCCCGCGCTCGAGCGAGCCCTGGCCGCGCTCGAGACGGTCATTCTCGGCAAGCCGCGGCAGGTGCGCCTGTGCCTCGCCTGCCTGCTCGCCCGAGGACATCTGCTGATCGAGGATGTTCCGGGAGTCGGCAAGACGACGCTCGCGCACGCCCTCGCCCACGTGCTCGGACTCGCCTGGCAGCGCGTGCAGTTCACGAGCGATCTGCTGCCCGCGGACATCATCGGCGTCTCCGTGTTCGACCGGGCCGCGCAGCAGTTTCGCTTCCGCAACGGCCCGATCTTCACGCAGCTGCTGCTCGCCGACGAGGTGAACCGCGCGAGCCCGCGCACCCAGAGCGCGCTGCTCGAGGCGATGGAGGAGCGGCAAGTGAGCGTCGACCTCACGACGTACCGCCTGCCCGATCCGTTCTTCGTCGTCGCGACCGAGAATCCGCACGAGGAGCTCGGCACCTTCGCCCTCCCGGAGTCGCAGCTCGACCGCTTTCTCATGCGCATCACCCTCGGCTATCCGGAGGCGCGCTTCGAGCGGGAGCTGCTGCGCAAGGGCGAGCGCCGCGATCTGCTCTCGGAGATGGCCCCGGTGCTCGATGCCGCCTCCGTCACGCGCATCCAGCAGGCCGTGCGGGCCGTACACGTATCCGATCCGCTGCTCGACTACGTCCAGATGCTGATTGAGCGGACGCGCGAGCGGTCCGATCTGAAGCTCGGGCTCTCTCCGAGAGCGGGCCAGGGACTGATCCGCGCCGCACAAGCCTGGGCTCATCTCGCCGGGCGCTCGGCCGTGCTGCCGGAGGACGTGCAAGCCGTGCTGCCGTCCGTCGCGGCGCATCGGCTCGAGCCGCGGGACGCAGCGGGCGCCGTCGATGGCGAGACGCTCGCCGCAGAGCTCCTCAAGCGGGTTCCCGTTCCACTCTGACCCCGCCGCGGCGGCCATGCGACGCCTCCTGCAGCGCAAGATGGCGGCCTGGACCCTCAGGCGGCAGGGCATCGATCGCTTTCCGCTCGCGCTCGGCCGGCGGCGGCTGTACATCCTGCCGACGCGCGCGGGGCTCGGGTTCGGACTGCTCGTCCTGTGCATGCTGCTCGCCGCGCTCAACTACGCCAACAGCCTCGCGCTGCTCGTGACCTGCCTGCTCGGCGGCGTGGCCCTCGTCGCCATGCATCAGTGTCACCGCAACCTGCTCGGCCTCGAGCTCACCGCCGCATCGACGCGCCCCGCCTTCGCCGGAGGGCGCGGCGTCCTCAGCCTCGCGCTCGCGAACGGCTCCCGCCTCGCGCGCTACCGCGTGGAGGTCGATGTGCCGCAAGCGCGACCCGTCACGGTCGATCTCCCGCGCTGCTCGACGCGGCGCATCGAGCTCGAGATCCCGGCGCCGCGCCGGGGCCTCATTCGCCTCGAGCGCCTGCGCGTCTCGACGACTCATCCGTTCGGCCTGTTTCGCGCCTGGACCTGGGTGCACTCGCCGCTCGCGCTGACTGTGTTTCCCCGCCCGCGCGGCGGGCGGCCTGTGCCGCCGTACGCCGGCGCCGAGCCGGGGCGCGCGCGGGTCAAAGGCGCCGACGCGGATGAATGGCGCGGCCTGCGCGCGTTCGAGGAGGGTGATTCGCCTCGCCAGGTCGACTGGAAGGCGTATGCGAGGGGCGCGCCGCTGCTCGTGAAGGAATACACGGCCTCCGGCTCGCAGCGGCGCCTCTTCGACTTCGACGAGCTCGCCGGTGTCGACACCGAAGCGCGGCTCGAGCAGCTCGCGCGCTGGATCGTCGATGCCGAGGCGCGCGGCGACAGCTACGGGCTCGTTCTGCTCGGGACACGCCTGCCGGCTCAGCGCGGCCCGGAGCACTGCCGCCGCACCCTTACGGCGCTCGCGCTGCACGGGATCGCGCCGCCGTGAGCGCAGTGCGCACGCCCGCGAGCGCGAGCCGCGTCCCGGCCGGCGCAGGTCGCTCCGCGGCGAGCCTGCGCCCGCTCCTGTGGTGCGTGGCGGCGCTCCTCGGGAGCGTGTTGATCCAAGTGGATCGCATGCCGCTCTGGGTGCCGGCGACGGCGTGTCTTTGCTCCGCGTGGTCCGTCGCGGCGCGCGCGCGGCGAGTGCGCCTTCCCGGACGGGCCGTGAAGGGAGCGATCGCGATCGCGCTCATCGGGGCCGTGGTCGCGATGCTTCGCACGCTGAACGGGCTCGAGGCCGGGAGCACGCTGCTCGCTGCGATGGGCTCGGTGAAGCTCCTCGAGGCCTACACGCGGCGCGATCGATACATCGTGATCGGGGCCGCGCTATTCCTGTTGCTCGCAGCGTGCCTCAGCCGCCAATCGCTGCCCTACGCGCCGCTCTACGCCGCGCAGCTCTGGGTCTGCTGCTCCGCCCTGGTGGTCGTTGCACATCCCGAGAGCAGCCTCGGCGGGCGCGCGGCGGCGCTGCTCGCGGCCCGCAGCTTGCTCGCCGCCCTGCCCCTCGCCGTGCTCGCGTTCCTGTTCTTCCCGCGGCTCTCGGGATCGCTCTGGTCGCTGCCCGGAGCGGGCGCGGCGACCACCGGCCTCGCCGACACGCTCGCTCCCGGCGCGATCTCCGATCTCAGCGAGTCCTCGGATCCCGCGTTCCGCGCCTGGTTCGACGGCCCCCCGCCGCCGCCCGACGAGCGCTACTGGCGCGGCCCCGTGCTCCACGATTTCGACGGCTACACCTGGTCCCGTCCGCCGCCGTGGTGGTTCGGCTCGATCGGCCCCACCGACTCCACGGACGCCGGCGGCTCGATCGGTCCCTCCGGCGCGACCGGCCCCGGCGCCGCCACGGCATCCGACGGCTCCATCAGCCCCGCCGGGCCGACGGCTCCTACGAGCCACACCTATCGCTATCGCGTCACCCTCGAGCCGAGCTCGAGGCGCTGGTGGCTCGCGCTCGATACGGTCATCGCCCCGCCGAGCGGCCCGGTGCGCCTGACCCCCGATCGCGTGCTCGTCGGCATGCGCCCCGTCACGGAGCCGATCAGCTACGCGGCCGTGTCCGACACGTCGGTGCGCGACCCCGATCCGCCGGCGGCCCGCGTGCTCAGGCGCGATCTGCAGCTGCCTCCTCAGCGCAATCCGCGCTCGGTGGAGCTCGGCCGGCGCCTGCGGCGCGCCGCGGGCTCCGACGCCGCGTTCGTGCGCTCCGTGCTCGAGCTCTTTCGCACCGGCGGCTTTCGCTACACGCTCAATCCGCCGCCGCTCGGCTTGGACTCGGTGGACGACTTCCTGTTCGGCGCGCGCCGCGGGTTCTGCGGCCACTTCGCCTCGGCGTTCGTCACGCTCATGCGTGCCGGGGGAGTGCCCGCGCGCGTGGTCACCGGCTATCTCGGCGGCGAGTGGAATCCGATCGGCGGATACCTGCTGGTCCGCGAGTCCGACGCGCACGCCTGGGCGGAAGTCTGGCTGCAGGACCGCGGATGGACGCGCGTCGACCCGACCGGGGTCGTGGCGCCGGAGCGTCTGACGCGCGGCATCGACGAGTTTCTGCCGGGCGCGGTCTCTGCGCCGGAGCGCCTGCTCCTCGATGTGCGCTGGATCGCCTCGATCCGTCAGGCCTGGGATGCGGCGAACGCGTGGTGGACCAACGAGGTGGTGGGATTCAATCTGCGGGCGCAGCTCTCCCTGCTGCGGCGGCTCGGGGTCGCGGCGCCGCGCCCCGCGCAGCTCGGCTGGGCTCTCGCGCTCTGCCTCATCGGCTGGCTCGCGGTGATGACCTGGCAGCTCGGCCGGTCGCCGCGCCCGCCGCGTCCCGACCGCCTCGCGCGGGCGTATCGGCGGCTCTGCCTCAAGCTCGCTCGGGCCGGCGTGCCACGCGCGCCCCACCAGGGACCCCTCGCCTACGCGGACTCGATCGCCCGCCACCGTCC
>JASHSR010000229.1 GCA_030038645.1 Gammaproteobacteria bacterium | reverse complement strand
GATCGGCGCGGCGGCTGTCGCGCTGGCCGGCGATTGGCCCGCCGTGGCCAGCGATTGGTCGTCCGCGGCCGACGATTGGCCTTCCGCGGCCGGCGAAGCTGCCGAGGACGCCGGCTCGCTCCGCGCGGTGATCCAGGATGGGCGCTATTGCGATGCGCGGCGCTTCGCCGAAGCCCTGGGCGGCGAATGTGGGGCCCGCCTGACGACCGTGGGGGACCCCATCACTCTCTGGAGTCGTGACTGTCGGCCGCGGCTGCCGCGGCGCGGGTGGCGGCTCGCCGGCTTGACGACGTACTCCGACTTCACGCTGCTGCGCGCATGCGCGCACGAATGCGGGGGCGGAACGCTCTACGAAGGACTGCACGACTTTCGCCGGGCCCACGGGATCGCGCATACCGTGCGCGCCGGCAGGTCGGGCGAGACGCTCGCCCGCGCGCTGCTGGAAGACGACTGGACGGTCTCACTCGCGCAAGCGCTGGCGCGCGTGCGGCTGCAGGCCTTGAGGGGTGACGAGCGCGCCATTCACCTCGAAGGCGGCAGACCCGCGAGCGATCATCCCGGAACGCTCGTTTCCTGGATCATCGGATCGTGAGGGGCGGCCAAGCCTCGCAGCCAATGACCGGCGCGAGCCGCGCGCCGGCTACGTCATTCCGGAGAACGTCGAGGCGTAAAGTCCCTCGCGATCTGACTTCGAATGCGCTCGCGTATATCCGCCTCGACCGGCATCTGGTCCAGCAGGGCGAGCAGGCGTTGCTCGGAGACGATTCCGCGCCGCGCGAGCTCGCGCGTGAAGATCAGGTCCTTCTCTCGAGAGGCGACGTATTTCGCGAGGGCGAGGTCGTGCGGCTCCAAGCACAGTCCCGCGACGCCTTCCGTGTCCCCGGGCGGCAGATTCACCAGCCGGCCCTTCCACCCCTTCGGAAGCGTCGCAGTCCTCTCGTCGATCGGGTCGACGTAGTAGCCAAAAGTCTCGTGGAATTGCGAGAAGACGCCGATCGCGTTGAGCCAGTCCGTCTTGTTCGGGCTCTTTGCGGCCAGCAGGTCCACCTCCGCGGACTTGACGATCTCGTCCGCGAGATCGGGATGCTTTCCATGCAGGGCCTGGCTCCCAACGACGATGAATTGCTTCTCGCCGGTGATGCGGCCGGCGGCCCGCAACACATGGTCAAGCTCCCGCTTCTTCATGGAGCCTCGCGACCTCGCTCCGCGGCAACAGCCCCACGTACGGCATGGATTGCCGCAGTCTCACGGCGTTCTCATCGCGCCCCAACATCGCGGCGAAGAGCGCGCCGTCGTCGCCGCCTCGCGCGATCCGTTGCCACTCGTCGTAGGCCGAGACCCAGGCCCCTTGACGCTTCCAGCGCCTGAGATTCGCAAGGATCTGCGCGCGGATCTCACGCGGCGTGTGCTGCCGAACCACGGCAAGCGACAGGGAATGCCTGAGCTCATCCAGCTCCTGATGTGAGAAGCCCCCACGCCGAGGCGGCCGAAGACCGCGCTCGGTGAGCTCCAGGAAGTCACCTTCGGCGACGCCCCAGACTTCGAGCACCGCTCTCGGCAGAATCACGCCCAGAGAGTTTCCGATGCGCCGCAACGCGACCTTCATCGTCAAATTATTACACGTTATAACATCTGGCGCAACGACGACTCGCGTGAATCGCGCGAGCCCTTTGGGAGCGGCCCGATTACCTCGTCCTCGCCTCCTCTCGGCGCAGCGCGAAGTAGCCGTCGAGCGTGCGGATCTGCCGCATGTTCGGCACCGGATGCGCGCCGGCGTGCTCGTCGAGGAACATCGCCTGTTGAGAGGACACGATGAAGGCCGGCCACACCGGCAGTCCCGGCCCGTTCGGGTCGCCCGTCTTGGCGAAGTTCACCCAGAAGCTCTGGATCAGGTCCGACAGCGCCCTGTCCGCGGGGCCCGGCGGACCGCGCAGGCCCGCGGGGCCGCCGCCGGGGCCGCCCAGGGTACCGAAGACATAGCCGATCTCGGCGCCGTGGCTCGGTCCGAGCGGCGCCTGCGGCGAGCGGCGATCGAAGTAGTAGAGGTATGCCCTGCCCTTGCCCTTCTCCGATTGCAGGAGCGCCCACGCCCAGGTATTCCACGCAAACATCGAGTCGCGCCGGATGTCGCGCGCGGACTGCTCGGCCTCGGCATTCGTCGCATGCGGATAGGCCGCGAGGATCGCGCGGGCGTCCTTGCCGAATCCCGCGCGAACCTCTGCCTCGAGCTGCTGCGGCGTCACGCCCGAGGCCGCGAAGGCTCTCCCTTCGTCGGCGTTCGTGCCGACGAGGATGGGCGTGTCGTTGAACCGGCTCTCCCGATACAGATCGTACTCATCCCCGGGCAGCACATAGCCGTCGAAGACCGGCCAGAAGCCGCCCCCCAAGCCGGGGCCCTGCGCCTTCTCGATCGCATCGGCCGGCAGCGCGCGCGCAGCCGCGATGTCTCGGACGCCGAGCCTCGCAAGAAAGCGCCGGCCGGCCATCTCGGCCGATGCCAGCGCTGGAACGTTCTCGCCCGTCTCCCTGCCGAACCGTGCCGGAGCCATGCTGCCGCCGCTCTCGGAGATGGCGCGCTGGAACAGGCCCTTCGCGAGAGGCGACGCGGCCAGCATGCTCACGGCGACTCCGCCTGCGGATTCGCCGAAGATCGTCACGCGCGCGGGGTCGCCCCCAAAGCGCTCGATGTTCGCCCTAACCCATTTGAGCGCGGCGATCATGTCGAGCAGTCCGTAGTTTCCCGACACATGGTGGGGAGATTCGGCGCTCAGCTCGGGATCGGCGAGGAAGCCGAACGCGCCCAGACGATACGCGATACTGACGAGCACGACGCCCTTTCGAGCGAGCTGCGTGCCGTCGTACGCCGGGGCGCTGGTCATTCCCGCGGCGAAGCCGCCGCCGTAAATCCAGACCATGACCGGCAGACGCTCGCGCGCCGGCCGGGCGGGTGTCCAGACGTTGAGATAGAGACAATCCTCGCCGAGCGCGGGTGGGGCGCCGAACAGCCTCGTGATACTCGGATCCTGCATGCAGCTCGGGCCGAACCGGTCCGCCATCCTGACGCCAGCCCACGGCCTCACAGGCTGCGGCGGTCGCCAGCGCAGCGCGCCGAGCGGCGGGGCCGCGAAGGGTATGCCTTTGAACGAGACGATGCCGTCGGTCAGCACCCCTTTGACGCGCCCGCCGGTCACGGAGACCGTGAGCCCCTGGGCCGCCGCAGGCCTGCCGCACAGCAGTGCAGCCGCCGCGAGCGCCGCACCGAACCACGGGTTCTTCATGGTGCCTCCCATGCCGGCTCACTTCGATTTCGATGACGCCGCTCGCCGGCCCGGCGCCGCAGACAGTCCGCGGCAGCCGTTGAGGAAGAGTCTCGCGGCGCCATCCGCCCAAGCGTCGAGCTCCTTCGGCGACATGGCCGCGCCGAGGCCCGCCGCTCGGCGCTGCGGAAGCGTGATGACCATGTCCACGAACTGCTCCGCGGCGAAGGTGCGTAGCTCCGGAGTCAACCGCGGATCGCGAAGCTCTCGCGCGAGCAGGTCGCCGATCAGCGCTGTCGCCTGCTGGGACCAGCCTTCCTCGTAGACCGCGCGGAGCAGATGGGGAAAGCGCGCCGACTCCCCCGTGACGAGGCGATAGAGCGCGATCGCGCGCGGCGTGAGCGCGCCGCGCAAGATGAGCCCGGCGAAGCGGCGCAGGATGTCGTGCAACGTCGTACCCTCGAGCAGAGGCACTCCGGGCGGCGGACGAAGCTGCTCGATGATGCGGTGGACGACCGCGGCGAAGAGCGCCGCCTTGTGCTCGAAGCGATGGTAGAAGGTTCGCTTCGAGACGCCGGCGCGCGCGGCGACGGCCTCGATCGTCGTCGCGCCGTAGCCCTCCGTGAGGAACAGCTCGGTCGCGACCTCCAGGATCCGCTCGCCGAGCAGCAGCGCGTCCGTCCGCGAGGGCCTTCCGCCGTGGCGCGCCTTGCGCGTCCGCGCGCCGCGCGTCAGCGGCCGGCGCAGGTCGCGGTCAACGACGCCGATAGGTGTACCCGCTCCATCGGCCTGCGCGGTAGGAGGCGGCGTAGCGGGCGCGCGGCGCGTACTCAGTGCGCGTCCACCCGTAGTAGCGCGGCGACGGACGAGCGTAGGAAACCCCCGGTCGATAGTAGGCTCGAGGCGGGTAATACACCCGCGGCTGTGCGTAGTAGGCCGGCGGCTCCGCGGAGTACACCGGCGCGGTGCGATAGTACACCGGAGCGCGCGCGTACGAGTACGCGGCGGAATACCCGGACGGCCAGGCGCCATAGCCGGGGGCGGCCGCATAGGAAGGCGGGGCGTATGTCGGAGCGTATTGCGGCGCGTACACGGGCGCGTACGTAGGAGGATACGTGGGTGCGTAGGTAGGCAGGTACGCCGCCGAGTACGTCGGGGTGGAGCGGTACGG
>JASHSR010000228.1 GCA_030038645.1 Gammaproteobacteria bacterium | reverse complement strand
AGGCGCCCGACGACGAGGACGTGCTGGACGCGCTCATCACCACCCTCTTCAACTCGAACCGCCACGCCGAGGGAGTCGCATTCGCCCGCAAACAACTGGCGGTGAGCAGCAAGCCCACGCTTCTGTCGCGCGCCGCCCTGCTGCTGCAAGGCAACGATCTCTATGAAGAGTCGTCCGATGCCTTCAAGAGAATCCTCGCGCTGTCGCCCGACGATCCGGCGATCGTCGGATCCGCCCTGGTACCGGCGCGATTTACGTGCGAGTGGGAGTGGATCGAGTCGTTGCAGCAGAGGATCAGCCGGTGGTACGAGCAGGAGAATTTCTCCGCGCCGCAGGAGTACCCCCTGACGCACATCACGTGGTGTGCCGATGAAGCCTACAACCTGCGGGTCACCCGGGCCTACGTCGAGCGAACTCTGGCGAAGGTCGAGCCGCTCGTCGCGCGCTCGGCCCGAGCCCCGAAGGAGCGCATCCGCGTCGGCTATCTATCGTGCGACTTCCGCAACCACGCGACGATGCATCTCATGGCCGGTCTGCTCGAGCTCCACGACCGGCGGCGATTCGAGGTGTACGCATACGACTACAGCGTCCGTGACATCTCCGACTACCGGCAGCGCTTTCTCAATGCAATCGAGCACCATGTTCCCATCCACACGTTGAGCGAGCGGCAAGCGGCGGAGCGCATCGCCGCGGACGAGCTGGACCTCCTCCTCGACCTGAAGCTCTACACAGGCGGCGGCCGCGACATCCTCGCCTACCGCCCCGCGCCGCTTCAGGCAGCCTACCTGGGCTTCCCCGGCAGCGCGGCGAGTCCTCATGTGGACTACATCGTCTCGGACCGCTTCGTCACACCCGCGAGCAGCGCCCCGTACTACACCGAGAAGTTCTGCCGGCTGCCGCACAGCTACCAGTGCAACGACCGCTGGCGCGTTGCGGCGCCTGAGCCCGGCACTCGCGCGACGCACGGGCTGCCGGAGGACAAGGTGGTCTTCGGCGCATTCAACCAGTCCTACAAGGTCGACCGCGGCAGCTTCTCCGTCTGGCTGCGCATTCTGAAGGAGGTGCCGCAGAGCGTGCTGTGGCTGCTCGGGCAGAGCTCGTCCGCCGTCTCGAACCTGACGCGCCACGCGCAGCTCCAGGGCGTCGATCCGAGCCGCCTGATCTTTGCCCCGTTCGCCCTGCCCCAGCAGCATCTCGCGCGTCTCCCGCTCGCGGACGCCGTCCTGGACACGCTCGTGTGCAACGGCCACACCACGACTTCCGATGCGCTCTGGGCCGGAGTGCCCGTCGTCACGGCCCGAGGCCGGCATTTCGCCTCGCGCGTCAGCGAGAGCCTGCTCAACGCAATGGAGCTGCCGGAGCTGGTTGGCGCCGATCCCGACGAGATGGTGCGCATCGCGAGGCGCATCGGCGCCGATCGGCAGTACCGGACGGCCCTGCGAGCCAAGGTCGCCGCCAACCGACTGACCACGCCACTCTTCGACACGCTGCGCTTCACGCGCAACTTCGAGCGGGCGATCGAGATGATGGTCGACCGCCACCGCAGCGGCGCGCCGCTCGATCACCTCGACGTGCCCGACTGCGGACCCGTGCCCGCCCCGGCCGACGCGCCGTGCCCCCCGGGACTGATCTCTCCGCTCCAGGTCGCCTATCCGGCCTGCCCCTTGTGCGATGGATCGAGCGAGACGCTCGGATTCGCTCACTGCATCACGCACGGTCTCTGGCATGAGCCGCTGCCGCCGGACCTCGAGTGGATGCGCTGCTCATCCTGCGGCCACGTTCATACCCGGCACTACTGGAACGATGCGGGGCGAGAGCAGCTCCTCAGAGTCGCTCGGAGCGAGCCGGCACCGCCGTCCAGCGAGATTCTCGCGACCCGGCGGGCGTGCTGGACCCCGCTGGTGGACAAGGTCGTGCGACTGCTGGGCGGCTATCCGGCGGTACTCGGGCGGCAAGCGAGGCCAGTCTGGGTCGATGTGGGCTGCGGAGACGGCACGTTGGCCATGACGGCGGCGGATTATGGATTCGCCGCCGTGGGGCTCGAGAGCCGCGGCGAGCTCGTGGAAAGGATCCAGCCATTGGGCTTGACCGCGATCCATCAGGACTTCATGAGACTGAAGTTCGAGATCGTGGTCGACGTGCTCACCATGGTGGATGTCCTGCAGCAGATGCCGCATCCGCGGGAAGCGCTGAGCAAAGCCGCCCAGGTGCTGCGTCCCGGCGGCGTGCTCGTCCTGAGCGCGCCGGATTTCTCCTCTTGCGGCTGGCGGATGATGGAAGCGGTCAAGGCCAATCCCTACTGGGTCGAAATAGAGCAGCACCATCTCTTCAGCCGCGAGCGGCTCCTCGCCCTGCTGAGGGATGCGGGGTTTGAGGTCGCGGACTTCGCGATCCCAGGCGAGTACAAAGCGCAGATGGAGCTTTACGCGGTGCGCAAAGCCTCGGGCTGAGCGCCCGAGCCGCAAACCACGATCCTCGTTATCCCCGAGGTCCCGGCCGGCGGCGCTTCGCCTCGAGACGCTCGGATTCCTGCAGATAGCGCTTGCGGAGCCGCACACGCAGCGCATCGACCGCGCGTGGCGTGCGCAGAATCTCCTCGGTGCTGCGCCCATCGCGTTGCAGCTCGGCTCCGAGGGCGCTCATTTGCATTTCCATGGCCGCCAGGTCGAAGCGCGCCTCCGTCCAGCCGAGGTACCAGTGCCAGTCGGTGTAGTAGAGCCAGCTGCGCTCGTTGAAGGCGCGCACATGCGTCGGATCCTGCCAGGCCCCGAGGCTCAGGTCGTAGGGTACGAGAGCGTCGAAGATACCGCCCGGCTTCAACAGCCGCAGCGCGTTGCTCATGGCCGTCGTCAGGTCGTCGATCTGCGCCAGAACGTCGAATGCCAAGACACTCTCGAAGCTGTTCTCCTCCAGCGTCACCGCACCAAAGCGCGCGGTCCGAAGCGAGGAGCCGACCAGCGTCGGCGAAGCCGCGTCGAGCACCGCGTCCGGGCTCCAGGCCGGATCAATGTCCACGTTGAAGCAATCCGGCCTGAAGTCCTTGCCGCTGCCGAGCTGCAGCGTCGTCGGCAGAGGGGGCAACGTGGTGGAGGCGACGGCGTTCGCGGTGGCGAGCGACGCCGCGAGTAGGCTTTCCTCACGGCGCAGCGCGAAGATTCGATGAGCCCGTTGCCCGAGCGCAAGCCGCCTCGCCGGCTCGCGCACGAGCTCCATACAGGCCTCGACCAGACGCTCGTAGGGCACGCCGTACATTGCCTCGCGCAGGTCGGGCTCGACGGAAGTGTCCGAATCACACTCGGCGACGACTGCCTTCTCGTTCGTGAACAGGTACGCTGCGCGCACGATCTCGAAGATCTTCGCGGGATAGAAGTGCACGATCAGGACGACTTTCGCGCGCGCGATTGCGCGGTCCCGCTCCTCGCCGTAGATACCGAAGAGAGCCGCAACCTTCAGACCGCGCGCCTTGAGCTCATCGAGGATGGCCTGGCGCCGCGGGTTGACGGAGCCATAGAAGAGGACGTCGATCTCCTCCTCGAGAGGCTGAATGCGGGCGAGCTCCGGTACGTACCCGAGCGGCACAAACTGCACCGACCGGGCCCCGAGAGCCGTCAGGCGGCGAACGTTCTCGGCGCTGTAATCCCAGACCTGCCTCTCCTTCAGGGCGGCGGCATAGTGAGAGGTGAGCCAGTCGGAGTCCTCCTGGATCTGCTCGGAGTTGTAGAGGATCGCGTCGGCCGGCAGCGCGTCGAGCCCCGCCTTGTCGAGAAGATGAGCCCCGAACACGATTTGGCGAGCCGGACAGTCCGGCGGCTCCCGATAGAAGGCGCGAACGCCGAGTCGGCGCAGTCCGAAGTAAACGCATTCGGCGATCTCGGTCAGGGCCTCGGCATGAACATAGCCTTGCGGGCGAACGTGCACGATTTGCCACGCGGGGGACGACGGGCCTACCGGACGCTCTGCATTTGAGGTCGCGGGATAGGCGGTCGGCACAGTCGCCGCCTCTTGCGCAGGCCGGGGCGCGACGTGCCCGGTATATTTCAGGTGAGGACAATTCCAGACGCTGCAGTCCATCCATTTTGGGCTGATGCCGTGCCGGTAGAGCACGTACGGCAGCGACAACTGGTCCTGATTGCTCCACTTCACGCACTCGAGGAGCCAGTCCTTCATCGCCGCTTGCATTCGGCGGTTGTTCCTGTAAACGAAACAGCCGGTGGCGGCCAGCCATTTGTCCTCGAATCCGTCCTCGGACAAGTAGTGGGACACCTGCTGCGCCATCGGCTCCTGCGCGTATCGACCGATCAGGTACGGATCGCCCGCCGCCATGAGCCGCGTCATGAACTCGAGCTCCTCGGACACGCCGCGGCGCTGGTCGTGGGGCATCAGACAAATGTCGCCATCCGCCAGTGCATCCACCAGCCATGCCGCGAGCCCGGTGCTCGTGACCGTGTACGCCGAATCGATCCATGCAATGAGGTTCGCATCCTCGAACCACTCGAAACCGCACATCCTTGGGAGCTTGGCTTGCATTCGTGGACTCAGCGACAAGGGTCGCGCGGGAATATCCGCGTCCCGGAAGAGCCTGAACTCCATCTCCCATCCGGCGGGCATGTCCTGCGCCGGCATGTCGACGCCGATATCGATGCCGCCCAGGCTGGCCGAAGCGATGCAGATCTTCACGCCGCAATACGCTCAGGGCATCCGCGAGTGTTCCAGGTACGCGGCGTCGAAGCGCTTCGGCAACGGAGCGCGGAGACTGTTCTCGAGGGCCGCCTCGACCTGTTCGACCAGAGTGGAATCGTATTGATAGCGGGCTTTCACGTGCGGCCTCCGGTGAGGCAAGTTTACATAGTCCCCCTCCCGCGTTATGTGAACACCGTCATGTGCGCTGTGTGAACGCCGTCATGCACGTTGTGCGAACGTCGTGCGCCCGGCGACCCAACTCTTTTGGACTGCGAGTCGGGACCTGCGACGCAGAGCTCAGCGCACCGCCCTATTGAGCCTGCGGCTCTTGCGCGTAGATTCGTCCGAGCGGCAGCGCGAGCCCGATCGAGCGGAGCTCCAGAGTCGCCTCGTGCGAGCCGAGCACGACGGGCTTCCACTCCTCCGCCCTCCGGTACACCGTGACCTCCGTCGCATCCTGCGCGACGGTCACATACTCCTCGAGCTCCGGGATCCAGCGGTAGTTGTACCGTTTCTCGCCGCGGTCCACCTGCTCCGTCGAAGGCGAAAGGACCTCGACAATGAGCTTCGGGTCCGTGACGAGCCGCTCCTGCGGCTGGCCACGATCGCAGACGACCATCACGTCCGGGTAATAGACATACTCATCCCGACCGACTGTCAGATGCACCATCATGTCCGAGAAGTAGACCTCGCAAGGGCCCCCTTTCAGGTGATCCTCGAAAGCGCGGCACAAGCGACCCGCAATCCGGTTGTGGCGCCGTGTCACTCCACTCATCGCAAACAGGTCGCCTGCGAGGTATTCGTGGCGGAGGCGCGAGCCGGCCTCGTAATCCAGATATTCCTGGAACGTCATCCGATCGCCGAGCCTGACGGGCTTGCGAGCAGGAGGCTCCGCGACCCGGAGCGGCGCGCGCGCCAGCTCGAGCAGCCATTCCGTCAATCTCTCGAATTCGACCCGTGAAAGACTGAGGATCGAGCGCTCGATCTGTTGCAGCGTGTCCATCTCGCATCTCTCGCCCGCTGCCGATTTGCGCGCCATTCTATCGGCGCGGCGAGCGAATGCCATCGCCGTCGCGCGATTTTGATGGCGATTCAGCGAGAAATGGGCTCGCGCAAATGAAGGCAACAACGAGCAGAGACGACGATAGGACGTCGGCCCCGACGTCAGTCCATAACGTCGGTTGCAGTCGTCAGCCCACGAACCGCCGTGCGTTGCGGAACAGGCGCATCCATCCACTCCACTCGCCCGCGCCGTCCGGTCGCCACGAATTCTGCACGTTGCGCGTGCAGCGCTCGGGGTGCGGCATGGTGACGGTCACGCGTCCGTCGGCATTCGACAGCGCGGCGATCGCGAACGGCGAGCCGCCGGGATTGAAGGGGTACGCCGCCGCCGGCCGCCGGTGGTGATCGACGTACCGGAACGCGACCAAGCCGCCCTCCACGCACGCGCGCGCCGCCGCGTCGGAGGCGAATTCCGCCCGCCCCTCGCCGTGCGACACGACAATCGGCAGGAACGAGCCGCGCATCCCCTCGAGCAGCACGGACGGGGAGTCGAGGACCTCGACGAGCGTGAGCCGGGCCTCGAACTGCTCCACGCGGTTGCGAACGAAGCGCGGCCAGTGATCGGTTCCGGGGATCAGGCTCTTCAGCGCAGCAAACATCTGGCAACCGTTGCAGATGCCGAGCGCGAACGTATCGGAGCGCACGAAGTATGCCGCGAGCTCATCCCGCGTGCGCTCGTGAAACAGAATGGACTTGGCCCAACCCTCCCCGGCGCCGAGCACATCTCCGTACGAGAATCCGCCGCAGGCGACGAGGCCTTTGAAATCCCGCAGCGTGCGACGCCCCGCGATGAGATCGGTCATGTGCACGTCGACGGGATCGAAGCCCGCGTGCGCGAACATCGCCGCCGTCTCCACGTGACTGTTGACGCCCTGCTCGCGCAAGACCGCGACGCGAGGCCGCGCGCCGCGCGCGACGTAGGGCGCCGCGATGTCCTCCTGCGGGTCGAAGCACAGCGCGACGGTCAGGCCGGGATCGTCGGTCGCGGTCTGCGCCGCGAGCTCCTCCTCGGCGCACTGGGGATCGTCCCGGAGCCTGCGCATGTGGTAGGAGGTCTCGGACCATGCGCGCCGCAGATCGGCCCACGACTCGTCGAGCACGCACTCGGCTCCCGCCGTCACCTTCAGCCGCAGCGCCTCGAGCGGCGCGCCGATCCGCCGCGCATGCGTGCCGAGCTCGTGGCGGGCGAGCGCATCGGTGAGCCTTGGCTCGTCCGCCGCGCGCACCTGCACCACGACGCCCAGCTCTTCGGCGAAGAGCTGCGCCAGCCGCGACGTGGGGCCAGCCGCGCCTGCTGGGAACCGAACGCCCGGCAGCGACTCCGCGCTCACCGGCGCGAGATCGATGCTCAGTCCGCAATGTCCCGCGAACGCCATCTCCGCGACCGTCGCGAGCAGCCCGCCGTCGGAGCGGTCGTGATACGCGAGCAGGATGCCGGCCGTGCGCAGCTCCGCGAGCGCCGCGGCGAGCCGGATGAGCAGCTGCGGATCGTCGAGCTCGGGGGGCTCGGCCCCGAGCTCGCCGTACACTTGCGCGAGCGCCGATGCGCCGAGCCGATTGTGCCCGCCGCCGAGATCGATGAGCCAGAGCGAGGTGGCCCCCACGTCGGTCCGGAGCGCGGGGGTGAGCGTGCGGCGCACATCGCGCACGGGCGAGAACGCCGACACGATCAGCGAGACCGGCGCGATGACGGTCTCGCGCCCCGCGCCCTCGCCCCAACTCGTCTTCATCGACAGGGAGTCCTTCCCGACTGGAATCGCGATGCCGAGCGCCGGACAGAGCTCCTTCGCGACCGCCTCGACCGTTGCGTAGAGCGCGGCATCCTCGCCCGGCTCGCCGCACGCGGCCATCCAGTTCGCCGACAAGCGCACGTCGCGCAGCGATGCGATGTCGGCGGCGAGGATGTTGGTGATCGCCTCGCCGACGGCCAGGCGGCCGGAGGCCGGCGCATCGAGCGCCGCGACGGGCGTTCGCTCGCCCATCGCCATGGCCTCGCCCGAGTGGCCGGTGTGATCGGCGAGCGTCACGGCCACATCGCTCACGGGCACCTGCCAGGGGCCGACCATCTGGTCGCGGCTCACGAGCCCGCCGACCGTGCGGTCCGCGATGCTGATGAGAAAGGTCTTGTCCGCAACGGCCGGAAAGCGCAATACGCGGTACGCGGCCTCGCGGAGATCGATGCGCGCGGCGTCGAGCGGCCGCGCGACCTGAGGCAGACTCGTGCACCGGCGCACCATGCGCGGCGGCTTGCCGAGCAGCGTATCGAGCGGCATGTCGACCGGCAGAGTATTGAAGAGCGGATCGCGCACGGTGAGCCGCCCGCTGTCGTCGAGCGTGCCGACGACGGCGAGCGGACAGCGCTCCCGCTCGGCGAGCGCCGCAAGCCGCGGCAGCTCCTCCGCCGCGACGATGACGACGTAGCGCTCCTGCGCCTCGTTGCACCACAGCTCGAGCGGCGAGAGGCCCGGCTCGGCGCTCGGGATCGCCCTCAGGTCGACGCGCGCGCCGCGGTGACCGTGCGCCACCGCCTCGGGCACTGCGTTCGAGAGCCCCCCGGCGCCGACATCGTGAATGAGCAGGATGGGATTGTCCGCGCCGAGCGCCCAGCAGGCATCGATGACTTCCTGGGCGCGGCGCTCGATTTCCGCGTTGCCCCGCTGCACGGAGGCGAAGTCGAGGTCCACGCTGCTCGAGCCGCTCGCGAGTGATGAGGCTGCGCCGCCGCCGAGGCCGATCAGCATCGCGGGCCCTCCGAGCACGACGAGCCGCGCGCCGACTGGAATCGGGGATTTCTCGACGTGCGCGCGGCGGATATTTCCGAGCCCTCCCGCGATCATGATCGGCTTGTGATAGCCGTAGATGCGCTGCGCGCCGCTCGTCGCCGCCGCCCCGCCTGGCGCGCCACCGGCTGCGCCGCTCGGCGCGCTGCCCTGCGCATTGCCTGCCGCGCCATGTGCCGCATCCCCTGACGCATCGCCCTGCGCGCGCTGCGGAACAGCGCGCTGCTCGAACGTGCGGAAGTAGCCGCACACGTTCGGCCGCCCGAACTCGTTGTTGAAGGCGGCCGCGCCGATCGGCCCCTCGAGCATGATCTCGAGCGCCGAGGCGATGCGGTCGGGACGGCCGATCGCCTGCTCCCACGGCTGCCGGAGCTCGGGGATCTCGAGGTGCGAGACCGTGAATCCCGTGAGGCCGGCCTTCGGCTTGCCGCCGCGTCCCGTCGCGCCTTCGTCGCGGATCTCCCCGCCCGAGCCGGTGGCCGCTCCCGGGAAGGGCGAGATGGCGGTCGGGTGATTGTGCGTCTCGACCTTCATCAGGATGTCGATCGGCTCGCGCACGCCTCGATACGCGCCGGTCGCGGGATCCGCAAAGTAGCGGGTGCCGATCGGACCTTCGATGACCGCCGCGTTGTCGCGATACGCAGAGAGCACGCCCGCCGGATGGCTCGCGCGCGTGTGGCGGATCATCTCGAACAGCGTCGCTGCGCGCTCCTCGCCGTCGATGATCCAGCGGGCGTTGAAGATCTTGTGCCGGCAGTGCTCGGAATTCGCCTGCGCGAACATCATCAGCTCGGCATCGGTCGGATCGCGCCCGAGACGCCGGAAGCTCTCGAGCAGGTAGTCGATCTCATCCGCAGAGAGCGCGAGTCCGAGCTCCTCGTTGGCCGCCTGCAGCGCGGCGCGGCCGCGCGCGAGCGAGACCGTCCGCAGCGCGCGAGGCGCCTCGTGCTGAAAGAGCGCGGCGGCCGCGCCCATCTCGAGCACGACCATCTCGGTCATGCGATCGAAGAGCGGCGCCGCGAGCCTCAAAAGCTCGGCGGGCTCGAGCCGCCGCGCAGCACGCACGCGGTACGCGATCCCACGCTCGATGCGGCGCACCGCCTCGAGGCCACAGACACGCGCGATGTCGGTCGCCTTGCTGGACCAGGGCGAGACGGTGCCGGCGCGCGGCACGACGAGCAGCAGCTGGCCGTCGGGCGCCTCTGGACCTTCTCCGGCGGCACGCCGCGGCGCCCGGCTCGTCAGGCGCCCCGGCTCATCCGCACGCCGATCGGTGCCGATCGCTTCGGGCGCGAGCCCCTCCATCCGGGGACCGTACTCGAGCAACCGGGTGAGAATCGCCGCCTCCTCGCTCGTGAGCTCCCGGGCGGTATCGACGAAGTGGACAAAGCGCGACGCGAGGCCGCGCACCGAGGGGTCGAGCGCGGCGAGCCGTGTGAGGAGTTTCGCGATGCGAAAGTCGGAGAGAGCCGGAGCGCCGGGCAGCGAGAGCATCGCGCTATTTCTTGCCCCCGGGCGGCTCGCCGTGCGGGGTGGAGTACATCGGCACGGGGAATTGCGCGACGTTCGCCCCTTCGTACGCCGTGATCTTGCTCACCCCCTGCTTTCTGACCTCGTCGATGCGCAGCACCGAGTGCATCGGCAGGTAGCTGCGCTTGACGCCGGCGAACTCCGCCTTGATGCGCTCTTCCGCCGGGTCGACGACGACAGTCGAGCGCTCGCCGAACACCAGCTCCTCGACCTCGATGAATCCGAACATATTCCCGTGGCTCACCTTGCGAGCGTAAACCTCGTAAACCTTGCCCTGGTTCACAAAGAGGACCTTGAAAATGTGACTCGCTGCCATGGGTTTCCTGGGGCGCGTTGCTAATTTGCTGCGGGATTATATGTCTTCGCACCCGGGGAGAGGCGTAGGTGCGGGACATTTCGGCTGTCGGGGAATCCATGGCGCTGCGACTGCGCGTAATCAGCGAGCATCGGCGGCCGCTCGGCGAGCGGGGCACGATGACCTTTGGCGTGGCCGGCGGCACGATCGGACGCTCGTCCGACAACGATTGGGTGCTGCCCGATCCCCAGCGCTACGTCTCGGCCCACCACGCCCGCATCCACTTCCGCGACGGGCAGTACGAGCTCGAGGACACGAGCACGAACGGCCTCTTCGTGAACGACGACGAGCGGCCGGTCAGCGCATACGGCCCCTACCGCTTGCAGCACGGCGATGTGCTGCGGCTCGGCGAGTACCAGCTCGCGGTCGCCCTCGAGCCCGAGTCGGCTGGGTCCTCGACGGTGACCGCCGTCGATCCGGTTCCCACTCACATCGATGGGCTGCAACGGCTCGGCCGCGCGGCCCAGACAGACCTCGGAGCGGTCTTGAACCTCAACGAGCTCCTGGTGACCGAAAGTCCCTCGGGCCGCCGGCTCGGTCCGGTGAACGCCTATGGACAGGCCGTTGCGCCGCATCCTGTGCCGGACACGGCGCCCGCCGCCGCAGAGGCCGTCGGCGCTGAGGACGAGGCGATCGCTCGCCGCATCGAACGCCTGGCGCGCGCCGCGATGAAAGCTCGCGATGCGCGCGGGCCCGCCCCTCCGGTCCCGCACGAAGTGCAGACGGGGCTCGAGGCGTTCTGCCGCGGCGCGGGTGTCGAGCTCGGCCGCCTGCCGGCCGACGCGCAGCCGCGATTGCTGCACCTCGTGGGCCGCCTGCTGCGCGAGGCGCTCGTCGGATTGAAGGATCTCGAGCGCGCGCGCGAGGAGATCCACAGCCGCTTTCGCATCGAGCTTCCCTCCGATCCGGAGGACCCGAGGCCGTCGCTCGTTCGCTCGACGGTCGAGGAGCTGTTGGTCGAGGTGCTCTCCCAGCACGACAGCCGCAGGCTCGATGCCGTGCAGTGGATCCGCGAAGCCGTCGAGCGGGCGAAAGCTCATGAGCGCGCCACGTCGGAGGCATTCCGGGCCGCGTTCGTCGAGTTCCTCGATCGGTTCGACCCGGCCGAGCTCGAAGCCCGCTTCCAGCGGGCTGCGCGGCGCGGCAAGACCTCGGGCGGCACCGAATCGAGGAACTGGTCTCTCTTTGCCGAGTTCTACCGCAATCTCACCGAGATGCCGGCCGGCCAGCTCCCGCACACCTTCGTCGAGGCCTTCGCCAGCGCCTACAAAAAGGCGCTACTCGCCCCGCGCGAGCCCACGCCCTGAGCCCCGGGGGCTATCCGCCGCGCGTCAGCCTGCGCCCCAGC
>JASHSR010000227.1 GCA_030038645.1 Gammaproteobacteria bacterium | reverse complement strand
CATCGCCGGCCCGTTCAGCGCGCCTCAGCGTGAGAAAGCTCCTCGAGCTCTGGAGTCCCTTGCCCGATGCGGTGACTCCGGTCGCCGCCCGTGTCGGGGCGGCTAGAGATTGGGTATCGATCCTGTCGTATGTCCCCTTGCTGATGCTAGCCGTCGCCGGCGTCGTCCTGCTGAGGCGCGAGACGCGAAGGCTGCTGCCGATCTACGGGTATGTATTGACGTTCACGGCCGTGTACTCGGTCTTCCTGCCGACCACGCGGTACCGGCTCCCGCTCGACTTCTTCCTCGTCGTATTCGCGGCCTACGCGCTCCACCGCATCGCCGAGGGGGCGGTGCGGCGCCTGAGCGGCCGAGCCGCTGCCCGGCGCGGCGCCGGTCAGGGCACCTTCGATCAGTTCACCGTGGCGGTGACGGGTGAGGAAGGCGCGCTCTGAGTGCCGTCGGAGGCCACCGCGGAGATCGTGAAGTAGTACGTACCGGGTGAGAGGTTGTCCACGACGTAATCGGTGAGGCCCGGGTTCGTGAGCGTGATCGTGCTGGTGTAGTCGTTCGGCTGCGTGCCGTAGTTGATGACGTAGCCGCTCAGGTCCGTGAGAGATGTGCCGTCGGTATTCTCCGTCGGCGGCTGCCAGGTGAGCGTCACGGCGGAGTTCTGAGTCGGAGTTATGTTCGATGAGCCGTCAGTCGTGCTCGCTGTCGAATCGGACGACCCGTCCGAGCCGTTGCACCCGACTAGAAATCCCGCGCACAGGATCGTTCCGACGATCGCGAGCGCCCATGAACCGGCATTGGCTCTCTGCATGCGACTCTCCCCCCGTAAAACCCCGCTTCAAACATCTCTTTCTGCGCAAGGCCTCGGGTCTTGCCGAGTCGCGGGTTACGGAGGGGGGTTGCACGAGGCGCGCTCTTTGAATCGAGCCGCAGCCTTCACGAGATCGCCGCTGTCATCGAGGATATCCATGCGATCCTCGCAGCGATCCCGGCAACCCCGCTGTCCTGGGCCCGAGAGCCGTTAGACCGGAGGTTTTGCGCCCCCAACCTTTCGGCTGGGTTTGCCCTTTTGACCTAATCGCGCGCAGCGACTGCGTCGACCAAGGTCATGCTCGTCTAAGCGTACTCTAAGCTGCAATCGCTGTGCCAGAGGGTGTAAGTGCCTAACGCCCTTGGAATTGTTCGTCCCGATGGGCCTGCGAAAAGTGTCATGACACCGTAATCCTGTTGCAACGTGGCGACAGGAATCGGGGAGCTCGGGCTCGCCTGAGACTAACCCCTTGATCCGTCCTGTAAATCGATCGTCGCCAATCGCCGACGCATTGTGTCCCTGACGTCCGCCGTGGAGCTCGCGACGGGCTCGGAACTTGCTCCGTGGGGCCGGACTGCTTCCACGGCTTTGTGCCGCACACCGGAATAATGGACGCCGAAGAAGGTCGCGGATGACGGAGCCCATCCTCTTCACCCGAAGCTTGCCCGTCGCCTTCGTGGTGCTGCTCCAGTTCCTGCTGCCGCCGCTCGTTGCCGTCGGCGTGCTGTACCTGCTCTGCATCGGCTACGGGGAGCGCTTCTCGGCTTTTTTCCAGGTGCTCGCCGCGGCGGTCGCCTTGCTCACGGTGCTGCTCCCGCGCGGGCGGCCGAGCGGCAACGCGAGGCTCATGTCCGTGCCGCTCGCGCGGGGAGGCACGGATCTGTCGTCGGCGCCGCTTCCTCTCGCGGTGCGCGTCATCGTGCGCTGGCTCGTGATCGTCGCCATTCTGCTCGCGATCGGCTACGTCACCCGTTATTCGGGCACCTTCCCGCGCCGTGTGGTGCTCACCTGGATCTTCGTGACGCCGGTGGCGCTCATCGTCGCGAACGCGGGCATGCAGGAGCTCGCGAGGCGCATCATCTTCGACCCTGCGATCGCCCGCCGCGTGGCGTTCGTGGGCTGCAACGAGGTGAGCCTCGCGCTCGCCGAGCGTATCCAGGCGGCGGCCGACCTCGGGCTCTCCGTGAGGGGATTCTTCGACGACCGCAACGCCGAGCGGCTCGGCATCGCGGGCGCCGTCCGCATGCTGGGCCGGCTCGGGGACCTCGCCGGCTACGTGAAGCGGCGGGGACTCGACGTGATCTTCGTCGCGCTGCCGGTGCGGCACATCCGGCGGGTCGTCGATCTGCTCGACGAGCTGCGCGACACCACGGCGTCGATTTATTACGTGCCCGACATCTTCGTCTTCGACTTGATCCAGGCGCGCACGGGCGAGATCCTCGGCGTCCCCGTGGTCGCCCTCTGCGAGACGCCGTTTTGCGGTTACCGCGGCGTCGTCAAGCGGATCAGCGACATCGCCCTCGCCGCGTTCATCCTCGTGCTCGCCTCGCCGATCATGCTCGCCGTCGCGGCCGCCGTGGCGCTGACCTCGCGCGGTCCGGTGCTGTTCAAGCAACGCCGCTACGGACTCGATGGCGAGGAGATCATCGTCTACAAGTTCAGGACGATGACGGTGGACGAGGATGGGCCGCAGATCGTGCAGGCGACCAAGTCCGACGCGCGCGTGACGCCGGTCGGCCGCTTCCTTCGCCGCCACTCGCTCGATGAGCTGCCTCAGCTCATCAACGTCCTGCAAGGCCGCATGAGCCTCGTCGGGCCCCGTCCCCACGCCGTCGCTCACAACGAGGAGTATCGCAAGCTCATCAAGGGCTACATGGTCCGCCACAAGGTGCCGCCCGGCATCACCGGGCTCGCACAGGTCAACGGATGCCGCGGCGAGACCGCGCGAGTGGAGGAGATGCGCACGCGCGTCGAGTACGACCTGGAGTACCTGCGCCGCTGGTCGCCGCTCCTCGACCTGAAGATCCTCGCGCTGACGGCGGTGAGGCTGCTGCGTGACGAGAAGGCGTATTGAGGGCGCGCGCAGAGACCTCGCGAATGGCCGAATCGAGCTTGCTTGTCGGGGGGAAGGAGCGGCCGGGGGAGTCGGAGCGACTGAGCGGGCTGGATCGGCCGAGCGAGCCGGATCGATGGCGGGAGCCGACGCGCCTCGCGGCCTTCGCCTCGATCTTCGAGGCATGGCGGCCGCTCGAGCGGGTGAGCTGGCTCGAGGTGGCCGCGCTCGCCTCGATCGTCGCCCTAGGCGCCGTCTTGCGGTTCTGGGCGCTGGGGTCCGTGGGCCTGCACGGCGATGAGGACACGATGGCGCTCGCGACCCTGCACATCGTCCGGCACGGCACACCGGCCCTGCCGAGCGGCATGTTCTACCCCCGCGGCATCGGGCAACTGTATTTGATGGCGGCTTCCGTGCTCGCCTTCGGCGCGTCGGAGTGGTCGCTGCGCGTCCCCTCCGCCCTCTGCGGCGTGCTCCTCGTTCCGCTCTCGTATCTCGCGGGCCGGCGATTCCTCGCGCGTCCCTGGAATCTCGCGCTCACCGCGACCGTCGCCCTGCTGCCCGCGTTCATCGAGGATGCGCAGACGGCGCGCATGTATGTCTTCCTCGTGACGAGCGTCGTGGCCTTCCTCGCGCTGCTCTTCGAATGGGAGCGCACGGGCCGGAGCGGCTTTCTCGTGGCGGCCGCCGCCGTGCTGGTGCTCGGGATTCAGTTCCACCAGCTCGCGGTGTTCGCGACGTTCCTCGTGCTCTATCCCGGCCTCGTCCGGGCCGATCTGCGCAAGGTCGCGCTCGGCGTGCTCGCCTTCGCCGTTGTCGCTGCCTGCTACATCCTCATCAGCCATTGGATCGCGAGCTTCTATCCGGACACTCCCCCGCTGCCGCCGGGCGCGCCGCCTCCGGCCGACGGCGGCGCCCTCGCGAGAGCCGACGTTCCCCACCTCGGCCTGCCGGCGCTGATCGCAGGCGGATGCGCTGCCCTGGCGCTCGCGGTGTGGGTTGCGCGGGCGGTGCTCGACGCGGGAGCGGCACGTGATGCCCGAGCGGAGCATGACCCGCGAGCCGCCGCCGTGACCGGAACCGCCGCCGCAACCGGAGCAACGGCCGCGGGAGCGTCGACTGTCGTCGGAGCGACCGCCGCGACCGGAGCGCTGATCGCCGTCGGGCTCGTTGCCGAGCTGCTGACCTATGACCACATTGCGTTTCTGGCGCTCGCGGCCAGCCTGATCATGGCGACGAGGAGCGGGCCGGCGGCGCTGCGCCGGGCGGCTCTCATCCTGCTGCCGGCCGCGGCGTTGCTGGCGTTCCAGCTCTGGCGGATCGCCGCGGCAGGCGTCGGAGTGCGACAGGCCCTCGGAGCCCTCACGGGCTGGCCGAGTATCTGGCCGTACCTCGCGATCGCGCGCTACTCGCCGGTCGCGGCGGCTGTTGCGGCGGCAGGCGTTGCGCTCGCGTGCTGGCGGATCGCGCGGCGGCGGTCCATTCCGGACTTCTTCCTCTTCCTCGCGCTCGGCGTGTGGATCCCGTTGCTCATGATCGGAGTCTTCCGGTGGTCGATCCCGATCCGCTACGCCGCCGCGGAGAGCTTCCCGCTGCTGCTCGGCGCGTTCGCCGCGGCCCAATGGCTCTGCCGCGAAAGAGTGAAGCCCGCGCTCGCGGCGGCGGCGCTGTGCTTGCTCGCCGCGAACCCCTTGAGTCTCGTGGGCACGGTGTACGCCGGCTATGCCGACCACCCGGATCATCAGGGCGCCGCGCGCTTCATCCGCTCGGAGCATCCTGGCCCGCGCGACATCCTCGTCGCGGAGGATGCGATCGAGCAGACGTACTACCTCGGGCACGTGGACTACTGGCTCGAGAGCCGCCGCGTGGCGAGCGACTTCCTGCGCGAGGTGAACGGCCGGCTCGAGGACATCTACACCGGCGCGCCGCTCATCGGCTCGGGACCGGCGCTCGAGCGGCTCATCGCGCGGCGCGATCGCGGCACGATCTACATCATCGGCAGCGGCGAGCAGCAGCAGGACGGCCGCAGCGTCGCTCGAGGCCCCGGCATTCAGCGCATCCTGCACTCGCTGTCGCAGCGGGTGGTCTACGTGGGACGCGACGGTCTCACCAAGGTGTGGAAGATCCCCGCGCCGGCGTCTGCGCCTTCGGACGGCAGGCCCGGCGGGCGAGGGTAGGGCTTGCATGGGAATCGCCAATCGCGCCGTCATCCTGACGCTCGCCCGCATCACGAGCTATGGGCTGATGCTCGTGAGCCCGATCGTCCTGGTGCGGCTGTTCTCCGTCGCCGACTTCGGGCGCTACCGCGAGTTCCTGCTCTACGCCGGCATCCTGCAGAGCATCGCCGCCTTCTCGATCCCCGACAGCCTGCTCTATTTCGTCGCCGCACACCCCGCTAGCCCCTGGCGCGTCGTGAGGCGCAGCGCCGTCCTCACGCTCTGCAGCACGGTGATCGTCGCGCTCGCGGTGCTCCTCGGGAACGATGCGACGCATGGCGCTCTCGTCGGCCCCTACGCCTGGCCGCTCGCCGCCTACACGCTGTTCTCGGTCAATCTCGACTTCTGGGAATGCTTCTGGGTGGCTCGGCGCCGCCCGTACGCCGTGTTCGCCTACTCGGCGGGAAGGCTTGCCGCGCGCCTCATCGTGGTCGTCGCGGCAGCGCTCCTGACGCGCAACGTCTGGGTGATCCTCTGGGCGCTCGTGGGTCTCGAGGGGGTGCGGCTCATCGCCTCCGCTCTCGCCCTGCATCGACTCGGCTCGCGCACGCGCGAGCCGCCGATCGGCGAGCCCTGGGCGGGGTTCCTGCGCTTCTGCGTGCCGTTCGGCCTCGCCGCCGTGCTCGCCCTCTTCAGCCGGAACCTGAGCGCGCTCACCGTCACCAAGCTCCTCGGCGCGGCCGCCCTCGCACAGTACATGATCGGGCGATTTGGCGAGCCGATCGTGACGACCGTGCGCAATTCCCTCTCCGCGGTGGTGCTGCCCGAGATGGTTCATCGAGGCCGAGGGGCGCGCGGGGGCGCACTCGCGCTCTGGCAGCAGGCGACCGTCGTCAACGCGATCTGCCTGTTTCCGGTCGCGGTATTCGTTGCGCGCTACGCGCTGCCGCTGATCGAGACCGTGTTCGGCGCGAGCTACGCGCCGGCGGCCCCGGTGATGCAGCTCTACATGGTCGTGGTGTTCCGCGAATGCTTCGACTTCGGGCCCGCGCTGCGCGCGGCCGGCCGCACGGCGCCCCTGGTCGCGAGCAATCTGATCTCGCTCGCGACCTGCGGGGCTCTGCTCTTGCTCCTCGTGCCCGCCCGTGGAATCGCGGGCGCGATGGCCGCGTTCGCCGCCGCGAGCCTCATCGAGGCGAGCTACCTCGCGGGGGCGACGCTCAGGACCTATCGCATCGAGCTGCGCAAGCTCCTGCCTTGGGCGAGTCTCGGCAAGGTCGCCTTCGCGAGCGGGCTTGCGGCGCTCACGCTGTTCGAGGTGCCGCTCGCCGGCGTGCCGGTTCTGCCGTCCGTCGCGCTCGCGGCCGCCGCATACCTGCTCGCGTTTGCGCTCCTTCTGTACGCGCTCCGCGTCCCGGAGGCGTTCCTGCTGCTCGAGCGCATGAAGCGGGTGCTCTGGCGCGGCGCGGTGAGAGGAGTCTGAGGCGATGCGCTGGCTGTTGGTGCTGCTCGTCGGGGTGCTCGTGTTCTGCGACATGTTCGATGTCGGCTTGAGCCTCGGACCGGGCCTGTCCGTCAAGAACGCCGTCGTCTACCTCATCGCCGCAGGGCTCTTCTTCCGCACGGTGCTGAGCGGTGAGGTGCGCATCGAACTGCCGAGCATCCACGGGATGTTTCTCGCCTGGATCGGCTACGCCGTGCTCACCATGCTGGTCGTGGCGCTGATGCTGCACCGCCCGGACTATCATCTTTCAGCGGCCGTGATCAATCTCAAGACGCTGCTCATCGATCCGGCCGTCTTCTGCCTCACCGTCTTCTACGGGCTGCGCAACGCCGACGACGTGCGCGTGTTCCTCAAGGCGCTCGCCGCCGCGATCTGCATCGCAAACGTGC
>JASHSR010000226.1 GCA_030038645.1 Gammaproteobacteria bacterium | reverse complement strand
GCCGGTCCGAAGCGATCACGCCCGCCCGAGCCGTGCCGGCGCGAGCGCTGCAGGTATCCTCCGCGGTGGCTGTCCCGGTCCGAGCGGCCGCCGTGCTCGCGGTCCTCCGCTCGCGCCGCAGGCGCCACCGCCTCGGCCGCGGGGGCGGCCGTGCCGGAGCCGAACCAGCGCTTGAGGCGCTGCCAGACGCCCAGTCGAGCCTCGACCTGAGGCGCGAGCTCCGGCGCCGGGGCTGCTGCGCGAGGCGGGATGGGAGCGGGCGTCGCCGGCATGATGCTCGCGACGGCCGCGGCCTCCGGCGTCGGCTTCTTCTCCTTGGTCGGGTCGGCGACTTCGGGCGTCGTCGGCATGAGATAGCTCAGCTGCTTGTTCTCGGGCAGCTCGGCCTCGTCGTCCCGAACGCGCCGGATCGTGTATTCGGGGGTCTGCATGTTCGGGTTGGGGACGATGAGCAGCTCGGCGGCGTTCTTGTCCTCGAGCGTCCGCAGCCACTCGCGCTTCTCGTTGATGAGATAGGTCGCGACATCGACCGGGACCTGCACGATCACCCGGCTGGTGCGCTCCTTGCGGACTTCCTCGCCGATCAGCCGCAGGATCGCGAGCGCGATCGACTCGACGCTTCGGATGCTGCCGATCCCGACGCAGCGCGGGCAGACGATGTGGCTCGACTCCCCGAGCGAGGGACGCAGCCGCTGCCGCGACATCTCGAGCAGGCCGAAGCGCGACAGGCGTCCGATTTGGATACGGGCGCGATCCATCTTCACGGCGTCGCGGAGCCGGTCCTCCACGTCGCGCTGGTTCTTCGGCGACTCCATATCGATGAAGTCGATGACGATGAGGCCGCCGATGTCGCGGATGCGCAGCTGCCGGGCGACCTCATCCGCCGCCTCGAGGTTGGTGTTGAGGGCGGTGGTCTCGATGTCGCTGCCGCGCGTCGCTCGCGCGGAGTTGATGTCGATGGAGACGAGCGCCTCGGTGTAGTCGATGACGATGCTGCCGCCCGAGGGGAGCTGGACCTTGTGCGCGTAGGCCGACTCGATCTGACTCTCGATCTGGAAGCGCGTGAAGAGGGCGATGTCGTCGCTGTACTGCTTGAGCCGCCGCTGCGCCTCCGGAGGCATGAACCGCTCCATGTACTCCTGGGCCTTCTGGAACGCGGCTGTATCATCCACGAGGACCTCGCCCACGTCGTCCGTCAGATAGTCCCGCAGGGCGCGCGTGACCGGGTCGCTCTCGCGATACACCAGGAAGGGCGCCGCCCGGTCCTTCGCGGCGACCGCGATCTGCTCCCACTGAGCCCGCAAGTTGTCGAGGTCCCACTGCAGCTCCTCGGCGGAGCGCCCGACGCCTGCGGTGCGAACGATGGCGCCCATGCCCTCGGGGATCGAGAGCTGGCTCACGACCTCCCGCATCTGATCGCGGTCCTCGCCCTCGATGCGGCGCGAGACTCCCCCGGCGCGGGGATTGTTCGGCATCAGCACCAGGAACCGTCCGGCGAGGCTCACGAAGGTGGTGAGCGCCGCTCCCTTGTTGCCGCGCTCCTCCTTCTCGACTTGCACGAGGAGCTCCTGGCCCTCGGTGAGCAGCTCCCGGATGTTGAGGCGCCCCCCCTGGGGGGGCTTCAGGAAGAACTCCTTGGAGACCTCCTTGAGCGGCAAGAACCCATGGCGCGCGGTGCCGTAATCGACGAAGCAGGCCTCGAGCGAGGGCTCGACCCGGGAGATCCGGCCCTTGTAGACGTTCGCCTTTTTCTGCTCCCTCGAGGGGAGCTCTATGCTGAGATCGTAAAGCTTCTGGCCATCAACCTGAGCAACCCTCAATTCTTCCTGCTGGATCGCGTTGACGAGCATTCTTTTCATGCGGCCCTACTAACTGTGAAGGGGCCGACAAGCAGACGGCGGGAGGCCGCAGGCTCGTTCCGGACGAGCTGCGCGGGATGAGCCAAAGGACTAAGGGCGCGCGAGTCTCGATGTTCATGATCTTGAGCCGCCCGCTCGCAAGCGGTGCGCCGAAACCTTCTGCTACTCAACCGACGGCGCGCCGGGGTTCCCGCTCGGCGGGAAGAGGGGCGCAGCTGCCTTGTCGGCCCAAACGCGATGGCCTCGATACCGAGGACCAACTGATGCGCATCCGCGATAATGGACGCACGCGGCGAGCGCGTGTCGGCCCCATTCTCGCGGAGCCCGTTACCATCGACCGCGGCGCGAGCCGCCGGTCACTGGCCGTCCCTCGGGACGGCACAACGAGTATAGCTTTGAGACCACTGTAGAAACAATACCTTACAGCGAGAATGAGACTGTGATGCCACAGCAAGAGCCGGCGCGCGAGGCCGTTCGACACGTCGAGGTGGGCGCCGAGCGCGCAGGTCAGCGGCTCGACAACTTCTTGATGAGCCTGCTCGGGGAGGTGCCGCGAAGCCACATCTACCGCCTGATCCGCCGGGGGGAAGTGAGAGTGAACGGCCGGCGCGCGAAGCCGGACCAGCGACTCGAGGGGCGCGACAGCGTCCGCGTGCCTCCGGTGCGCCGGGAGGCGGCGCCGAGTCCCCCGCGCGCGCCGGCGCGGCTCCTCGAGGCGCTCGAGCGCGCCATCCTCCACCAGGACGAGCGGTTGATCGTGCTCGACAAGCCGGCCGGCGTCGCCGTCCACGGCGGCAGCGGGGTGAGCCTCGGCGTCATCGAGGCGCTGCGGGCGTCGCGGCCCCACGAGCAGCTCGAGCTGGCCCATCGCCTCGACCGCGACACGAGCGGCTGCCTGCTCGTCGCGCGCAAGGCGGGATCCCTCAGGATCTTGCACGCGCTGCTGCGCGAGGGCCGCTTCGAGAAGGGCTACCTCGCTCTCGTCCGGGGCCACTGGAGCCTCGGCCGCAGCCGCATCGAGGCGCCGCTGCGGACCGATCTGCGCGTGGGCGGCGAGCGCACCGTGAAGGTGCACTCCGGCGGCAAGCCTGCGGTGAGCGA
>JASHSR010000024.1 GCA_030038645.1 Gammaproteobacteria bacterium | reverse complement strand
GCAACTGCCGGCAGGCTCGTTCGGGTTTCTGAGCCGGAATTCCCGTCGGCGCCCGGGCCCGCATCCATCGTGGGGCTGTGGCAGTACCAGCTTACGGGTGGCACGGCGGACTGGGGGACCCTGTCCTTGCATGACGACGGCACCGAGATCACCTTCTCTGTCGGAGTGGATCCCGAAGATGGCGACGTCTGCCAGGGAGTGTGGAAGCAGATTGGTCCGCGGACCTATACGGTGAACCATATCGCCATGGGGTGGGAGGCCCCGGGGGCGGACCCGACAAAAGGAGCGCAGTTCGTACGAGTCCATCTGCATTACCTCATCACGCTGGATCCGTCGGGCGACAAGCTCACGGGCACGTACACGTCCGACATCTATTTTGAGTCCGAAAGCAATCCCTTCAACGAGGATCCGAGCACCAATCCGGCGATCGGCCACAGCTCCGGAATTTTCACGGCGACCCGCGTCAAACCCGATCCAGGACCGTAGGAAGCCCACGCGGTCCATTCGATGAGGTGCTCCCGCACTCTGCCCCCCCACGGTGCGGGAGCACCGATTCGAGCGGATCCTACAGTCCCAGGACGAGCATCGGTCCGAGAGTCGCGGTGGAGAGGATGGCGCCTCAACCCCTCGCAATGATCGAGTCGACGGAGATCTCGCGCACCGAGCGCGCGCCACAGCCGACCATCGCGAGGCGAAACTCGAGGTTGAGGATCTGGAGCACGCGCTCGACGCCTGGGGGCATCGCCGGCATGGTGCTCGCGGGTGCGATGGTGGTCCTCGGCACCGCGGTAGCGGTGATCATGGCTCGGTTGCAGGTTGCCAGGAACCATGCGCTTACCCCGGTTTTGAGCGTTCAGTCCGCCGACATGCTCGCGTTCGCGGGACTGGCGGGAGCTGCCTTTCTACTGGTCAAGCAGCCAGCGGCGCACAAGCGGCTGATCCTGCTGGCCACCCTTTACATCAGCGACGCCGGATTCGCCCGCGCGCTGGGATAGGGCGGGATCCCGTTCCCTTGGCTGTCCGAGTTCGGGCACCACGGCGGGGGCGGGAGTCTGGCTGCATTTTGGCCCGACGCTGGGGCGGTTTGTCTCGGTAACGACGTTCTGATCCTGGGATTGGGCGTCTAAGACTGGATCACCCGGCGACGGCTCCATCCGGCTTACGTCTGGGGTGTCGCATACGTGGTGGCGCTGCAGCTGATGGAAGTGGCGCTTATGGTCGATCCACTGTGGAAGCTCTGGAAGCCGGCGGCGCTCAAGCTGATCGGCTACTGAAGAGCGCCGTCACGGGAGCGGCTGCACGAGTGACTGCTTCGTCCAGCAGCTCGTCCTCATCGTCCGATCTGCCCGTCTTGACGATGGGGGATTCAGGCGGTGGGTTTGGCCGCGATGGCGGCCGCGTGAGCGGGGGCGACGTTCCAAGGATTCGTATCAGTGCGCGGCGCTGCGCGCGCCCGCGTCGCTCAGTCCGGCTTTCTGAGCGGATTGATGAACGGCAGCCCTTCAAAGTGCTGCTCGTTGGCGGTGGCCACGACGCAGCCGTTCGCCTCGGCGATGGAGGCGATGACCATGTCGAGCGCGCTGCGGGGACGTCCGCGCGCCGTTCCCTCCGCCATCAACCGTGCCCAGATGAGACCTGCGCTCTCGTCGAACGGTAGCACGCGGCCGGCGAACAGCGCCTGCGGTCCTTCGGGCCCCGAGAACCAGCGCTCGAGCGCGCCGCGCTTCTTTCCCGCCGGCTTTTCCAGGATTCCCCGGCGGACCTCAGCGAGCGTGAGCGAGGAGATGTACAGATCCTCATCGGCCTGGCGCTCCATCCAGGACACGAGGTGCTTCGAGGGCTCTGGCCGGGTCGCGTCGCTGATGATGTTGGTGTCGAGCAGATAGCGGGTCACAGCTCGACCTGACGCCCGGGAGTGATTGCGCGGCGCAGATCGAGATTTGCGCCGACCAGGGGAGAGCGGCGCAGAGAGGCAAAAATACCGCCGTGAGGTGGAGCGGCGGCGGCAAGCGTCCGCGCGAGCGTCGCACGGATCGCTTGCGCCCGCGGGTCGCGCTGCGAAAGCCGCCGGGCGACGGCCCGGATCAGGTCGCGATCGACCTCGAGCCCTAGCACCTCGAAACGGGTCATGCCGTGCGCCGCGAGGCGCCGCCGATAGTTCCTTAGCGCTCTGTTCTGTGGCGTGATGGGCACGACGATTCCTCCTCGTATATTCCCGGTAATATATCCGGTAATGATGCGCTGCGCAAGACGGCGCCCCGGAGGCGGGTGTCCCGAAGTGGCGGCGTCGGCCACCCTACGCTCGGCCCTTCGGCAGCAGGTCTTCGTGAGCGTACGGCGTCTTCTGGGGAATGCGCTCGGGCGGGTAGTAGCGCCAGACGGTGCGCATCGCCAGGCATTGCATCGCGAGAACATGTCCCGGTTGCGACTCAGATCCGCCGCTGCCGCCGGAATTCCTGATAAGCCCCGAGCAACGCGCGCTCGAGGCGCTCCGGGCGCGCCGTGAGAGCAGCCGCGCCGGCCGCGCGCAGCGCGCGTACGTTCGCCGCGATGGTGTGCTGGTACTCAAGCGCGGCGAGCGCGCGGTAGGCGCCGAGCGGGTCGGCGGTGGCGGCGCTCGACAGAGCTTGTACCTGCTGAGGGGCTGAGGGGCCATTTCGCGGGCGCTCGACGCGGCGGGCTTCGGCCGGCGCGTGCCCGAATGGAACGAGGGGCAAAAAGTCACATTTTAATAGCTACTTATAGCAAGATTCGAGGTGTGATCAGGGAGTTACAAAAGCCGCTGGATTCTCATGGGGTGCAAGGGGTCCCGAGTTCAAATCTCGGCGCTCCGATCAAATCAATCAAGCGCTTGGTTCTCCCAGTATTCGTTCGGCTGTTTCGCTATTTCGGCGCCGCGCGGTTGAACTGCATCGCAAGGGCACTGGCTTCAGCCGCCGTCAGGCCGGTCACCTGGAACCGAGCGCTGAAGACGCCGCG
>JASHSR010000225.1 GCA_030038645.1 Gammaproteobacteria bacterium | reverse complement strand
TGTTCGACGACGCCGACCTCGACCGCGCGCTCGATGCGGTCGTGTTCATGATCTACAGCCTGAACGGCGAGCGTTGCACCTCCTCGAGCCGGCTGCTGGTGCAGCGTGCCATCCACGACCGCTTCGTCGAGCGCATCGCCGAGCGCATCCGGCGCTTGAGGGTGGGGCATCCCCTCGACCCTGCCACCGAGATCGGGCCGCTCATCCACGCCCGGCATCTCGACAAAGTCACGAGCTATTTCCAGGTCGCCCGCGACGAGGGCGCCGAGATCCGCTGCGGCGGCCGTCGGGCGCCGGGGCTCCCGGGCTACTACGTGGAGCCGACCCTTCTCACGGGAGCGGAGAGCGCCATGCGCATCGCTCGAGAGGAGATCTTCGGCCCGGTCCTCACGGTGCTGCCGTTTTCCGACGAGGCGGACGCGCTGCGCATCGCGAACGACGTGCGTTACGGCCTGACGGCGTACATCTGGACCGAGAACGCAGGCCGCGCGCTGCGCATGGCGCACGGTGTCGACGCCGGAATGGTTTGGGTGAACTCGGAGAACAACCGCCACCTGCCGACCCCGTTCGGCGGCATGAAGGCGAGCGGCATCGGGCGCGACGGCGGCGATTACAGCTTCGACTTCTACATGGAGACGAAGAACATCTGCCTCGCGCACGGCACGCACCGGGTGCCGAGGCTCGGTGGCTGAGCGCGGGCGCGTGCGAGTGGACGCGAGCGGATGTGAGTGGACATGGGCGGATGCGAGTGGACGCGCGCGCAAGCGAGCAAGCGCAGGTGAGCAAGCATGACTGACCGTCTCGACCGTTTGAAAGGCTCGATCCCGCCGCTCGTCACGCCGTTTCGCAACGGCGAGGTGGACTACGACGCCTACGCGAAGCTCGTGTCGTTCCAGATCGAGAGCGGCACCCATGGGATCCTCGTCAACGGCACGACGGCGGAGCCGTCCACGCTCACCGTGGAGGAGCGCAATCGTCTCGTCGATGTCGCGGTACGCGTCGCGGCCAAGCGGGTGCCGGTGGTGGCGGCGACCGGCACTCAGTCGCTCGCCGACAGCAAGCGCCTCACCGAGCACGCCGCGCGCGCGGGCGCCGACGCGCTGCTCATCGTAACGCCCTACTTCATCAGGCCGCCGCAGCGCGGCCTCATCGCCTACTATCTCGAGCTCGCCTCGATCTCCACGTTGCCGTGGATGGTCTACCACATCCCGGGCCGCGCGGCGGTGAGCGTCACGATCGATACGCTGAAGGAGCTGAAGGAGCGCTCGCCGACCTTCGTCGGCATGAAGCAAGCCGTCAACGACCTCGCCCTCGTCTCGGAGTGCTTCGCGGCGCTCGGCTCCGGATTCAAGGTTTTCGTCGGGCTCGAGGAGCTGAGCTTCCCTATGATGGCGGTCGGCGCCTGCGGCCTGATGAACGCCGTCGGCAATCTGCAGCCGCGGATCCTCGCGGAGCTCTGCGAGGCGGTATGGGACAACGACCTCGCGCGCGCCCGGGCGCTTCACCACCGGCTGTTCGAGCTCAACCAAGCGGTGTTCTTCGACACCAACCCCATCCCGATCAAGTACATGATGAGGCGCCTCGGGCTTCTCGAGACGAACGAGCATCGCCTGCCCATGGTGCCGGCCACGGCGGATCTCGAGCGTCGCCTCGACGGAGTCCTCGCCCGTGCGCGGCTGCTCGGGCAGAGCTCGGCGGCCGCGCCAGGACGTCCCGCGTGAAGCTGCTCAACTTCTTGGCTCGCGGCCGCCGCTCCTTCGGAGCGGTGGCGGACGGCGGGGTCGTGGACCTCGGCGCGAGACTTCGCGCGGCCGAGACGGACCTCACCTCGTTCCTTCGCGCGGACGGGGTCGTGGCCGGCGATGCGGTCTCGGCGGGCGATGCGCTTGGGCCGCGCGATGCGCCCTCGCCTCGCGACAGGCTCGCGCGCGGCCTCGCGCTAGCGCGCCCCGGCGCCGCGGACTACGCCCTCGATGAGGTGAAGATCCTGAGCCCGGCCGGCCGCACGCGTTATTTCTGCATCGGAGTGAACTATCCCGACCGGAACGAGGAATACAAGGACGGCAGCGAGCGGCCGAAGTACCCGAGCGTCTTCATGCGCACGCATACCTCACTCTGCGCGCACGAGGAGCCGATCGTGCGGCCGCGCGAGTCCGAGCAACTGGACTACGAAGGCGAGATCGTCGTCGTCATCGGCCGCGGCGGCCGCAGGATCGCCGAGGCGCAAGCGCTCTCGCACGTATTCGGCTATACGTGCGGAAACGAGGGCTCGGTGCGCGACTGGCTGCGCCACGCGAAGTTCAACGTGACGCCGGGGAAGAATTTCGACCGCTCCGGGTCCTTGGGCCCCTGGATCGTGACCTCGGACGAGATCGGCGCGGCGCCGCTGCGCGTCGCGACGCGCGTCAACGGGGAGCTGCGCCAGGACGATACGAGCGATCGCATGCTCTTTTCCATACCGTATCTCATCGCCTATCTCTCGAGGTTCTGCACGCTCGAGCCGGGAGACGTGATCTTCTCGGGCACGCCGAGCGGGGCGGGCGCGCGCTTCGATCCGCCGCGATACCTGCGCCCCGGCGATGTCGTCGAGGTGGAAGTCTCGCGGGTGGGCACGCTGCGTAATGCCGTGGTGGACGATGCGGCCTGAGCAATCGAAATCCGCCGCAGCGCGGCTTGCGCGCGCGCGACTCCCGATCCGCGCCTTCTCGAGCTCGCTGCCGATGGCGCTGCTCAGGGCCCGCGAGTCCGTCATGCGCCACTTCCGCCCCGGACTGCGCGATCACGGAGTCACCGAGCAGCAGTGGCGCGTCCTGCGCGCGCTCGCCGGGCATCCGGGGCTCGAGGTGAGCGAGCTCGCCTCGCGGACGTGCCTGCATCCGCCGAGCCTGTCGCGCATCCTGCCCGACCTCGAATCGCGCGGCCTCGTCACGCGGCGTCCGGTCGCCTCCGACATGCGCCGGGCGGTCGTCGCGCTCGCGGGCGCCGGCCTCGACCTCATCGCCTCGCACGCTCCCCAGTCGGAGAAGACCTACCGCGCCATCGAGGAGCGCTTCGGCTCCGAGCGGCTGCGGCAGCTGCTCGAGCTGCTGCGGCAGCTCGAGGACTCGATCGCCTGGCTGCCGGCCGCGCGCAA
>JASHSR010000224.1 GCA_030038645.1 Gammaproteobacteria bacterium | reverse complement strand
CAGGCGCTGTGGCGCAGGCGGTGAGCGAGCTGCGCCTGGCAGGTGTCAACGGCCCCTACACGCTCGTGCTCGGCGCCGAGGCGTATACGGCCGCAAGCGGAGGAAGCGACGATGGCTATCCTGTTCTTCGACACATTCAGCGCCTCATCGATGGAGAGATCGTTTGGGCACCGGCCATCGAAGGGGGCTTCGTGGTGACGACCCGCGGCGGTGATTTCGAGTTGGACATCGGCCAGGACATCTCGATCGGCTACGCGAATCATTCCAAAGCGACCGTCGAGCTGTACCTGCAAGAGACCTTCACCTTCCGGCTGCTGACCGCTGAAGCGGCCGTGGTGCTCGCGCGGGAGAAGAAGTAGACGCGGGACGATCCCGTTCGATGACCTTCATGTCGCACTGGACATCGTAAATGGCCGAGACTGTGGAGAATCCGATGGCCAGCACACGCGACAGCATCACCGACATATGGGGACCTCGCACACCGCACGCGGGTCCGGACTGGCCTGTCCGAGTCGATCAGAATGTCGAGGAGCGCCCGGACCGCTGGGTGCAATCTTCCTGCTTCCTGTGCTCGAACGGCTGCGGGATGGACATCGGGGTGAAGGACGATCGTCCGGGCGGTCGCATTGTGGGCGTGCGCGGGCGCGAGCTGGACGTGGTCAACCGTGGCCGCTTGGGTCCCAAGGGGCTCTACGGCTGGGCGGCCAATGCCAGCTTGGATCGACTAACCCTTCCGCTCATCCGCCGGGACGGCCGGCTGGAACCTGCGAGTTGGGATGAGGCGATGGACCTGGTCGTCCGACGCATGAAGGAGGCGAAGGCGCGCTATACCGCCGGGTCCATCGGCTTCTACAGCTCGGGCCAGCTCTGCGCCGAGGAGAATTACACGCTCAGCGTGATCACGAAGGCCGGGATCGGCACGCTGCACGTCGATGGCAACACCCGCTTGTGTACGGCGACCGCGGGTGCCGCGCTGAAGGAGTCCTTTGGGGCCGACGGGCAGCCCGGCGCCTACGAAGACATCGATGTCACCGATTGCTTCCTGATGGTCGGCCACGACATGGCCGCGACCGCGACCGTCCTGTGGGCACGGGTACTCGACCGCAGGCGCTCTCCTGCGCCGTCGCGGATGATTGCAATCGATCCGCGACTCACGGTGACGGCGGCCGAAGCGGATCTTCACATCCGGCCGCGGCTCGGGACCAATGTCGCCGTGCTGAACGGCTTGATTCAGCAATTGATCGATCAGGGTCACGCCGACCGCGCCTTCATCGACGCACATACGCTCGGTTTCGATGACCTCGCCCGCACCGTGGCGAGCTACACGCCAGAGCGCGTCGCCGAGATCGCGCACATACCTGCGGATCAACTCCGGCAGGCCGCCGCGATGATCGGCCGTTCCCGGATGCTGCTGACGACTTGCTTGCAGGGTGTCTACCAGTCGAACCAGGGCACGGCCGCGGCCGTGCAGGTCAACAACGTCAACCTGGTGCTGGGGCGCATCGGCCGGCCCGGCTGCGGCATCCTGCAGATGAATGGGCAGCCCACGGCCCAGAACAACCGGGAGACCGGATCGGGCGGTGATCTGCCGGGATTTCGCAACTTCGACAATCCGCGCCACATCGAGGAGATTGCGCGGCTCTGGAATGTGGACCCGGCCACGTTGCCGAACTGGGGCCCGCCCACTCACGCGCTGCAAATCTTCGACTATGCGGAGGCCGGGTCCATCCGCGTGCTCTGGATCATCGGCACGAACCCGGCGGTCTCGATCCCGGATCTGGGCCGGTTTCGCGCGATCCTGCGCACGCAGGGTTTGTTCGTCATCGTGCAGGACGCATTCATGACGGAGACGGCGGAAATGGCCGATGTCGTATTACCCGCCGCGATCTGGGGCGAGAAGACCGGCTGCTCGACTAACGTCAGCCGCGTCGTCCATCTCAACTACAAGGCCATCGAGCCGCCGGGCGAGGCACGATCCGATCTCGACATCTTTCTCGACTTCGCCCGGCGCATGGACTTTCGCGACCGGGACGGAGCGCCGCTCATCAAGTGGACGGACCCGGAGAGTGCGTTCAATGCATGGCGGGAGTGCACGCGAGGCCGGCCCTGCGACTATTCGGGGCTCTCTTACGCGAAACTGAGCGGGGGCTCGGGCATCCCCTGGCCGGTCAGCGATCGGCACCCGGACGGCTCCGTCCGTTATTACTCTGATCTCAAGTTTGCGACCGATCCGGACTACTGCGAGAGCTACGGCCACGATCTGCTGACAGGCGCGGGGATCGCGTCGGATGCGTATCGTGCGAAGGCACCGAACGGCCGTGCCTTTCTGCGCGCGGTCGACTATGTTCCTCCCACGGAGGAGCCGGACGAGATGTACCCGTTCTTCCTGACCACGGGCCGTGTCGTCTATCACTTCCACACGCGCACCAAGACCGGACGATCCAAGGCGCTGCGGGATGCGGCTCCCGATGCCTTCATTCAGTTGAACGAGGGCGATGCGCGCCGCCTTGACATCCGGGAGGGAGAGATGTTACGCGTCGGCTCACGTCGAGGCGTCGCGGAAGCTCCGGCGCGGATCGGCGGTATCGAGCCGGGCACGCTCTTCATGCCATTTCACTATGGCTACTGGGACGATCCGGGCCGGCCGCGCGCCGCCAACGAGCTGACCTTGTATGAGTGGGATCCAGTCAGCAAGCAACCGCACTTCAAGTATGCCGCGGTCAGGCTCGAGAAAGCGGCAGGGGCGCCGTTGCCGCAGCCGGACGAGTCCAAGCGAGAAGAGGCGACGGTAGAGGAAACGACCACGACCGAAGGCCGGATGCATCTCGCCGATTACATCGGCCTTCTACTGGCGAGCGAGGAGCGCATCGCTCGCGGCTGGGAGAAGCTGCGCAAGTCTCATCCCACCACCCCGGACATCAGGCCGCAGAGCACGCTGTTCATGACGTGGTCGCGCGAGAACACGGCCGCCATCCGGCCCTATGCGGATAAGTACGGCGAGCGGCGGGAGGGGGAGCCTGAGGCGCTCGACAAAGCGCTGCTCGTCCCACGCAGGCCGAATGCGTTCGGATTGCTGCGCGACCTGCAGGACCTGTGGCTGATGGTGAACGAGAGCACCATCTCTGCGGCCGTACTGCTTCAAGGCGCGCGCGCATTGGGGGACCGCGACCTCGAGCGCGAACTCTCCGGAATCGAGACCCGGAACGAGCGCCAGCGCACCTGGCTCCTGACCCGCATCCGCCAAGCCGCACCCCAGACGCTAGCCGTGCCATTCTGACGATCCGGGAGAATAACCGTGAGCTCGCGATGGGACTGCATCGACTCTGGACGCGGACTGCTCACGATGCCAAAAGCGGTCAGACTCGTCACGTCCCTTAAACGAAGATGCTATTGATCTTCTAGGAATGTGGCAGCGACCACTTCCTGCAAGCGCCTGGCGGCACTGTCGGCCCCATTCACAGGAACGTTCGCGAACCCCAGCAGCAGGCCCGGTTTCATGGAGGCCTCGATTGCGGCCTGTGACAGCGGCATGAACGCCACGCCTTTGGCGCTTGCTCTTTTCTGCAACGTCGACGCTTCGACACCCCGCGCAAGATACGTCAGGAGATGCATCCCTCCAGCCTGGACGTCGACATGCAGAGAATCGGCGCACCACCGCTCGATCGCAGTGACCAGCGCTGCACGACGCTCAGCGTACAACTGCCGCATTCGTCCGATGTGTCGAGCGAAGTGCCCTTGCTCGATGAAATCGCAGACCACTGCTTGCTCGAGCATCCCGCCCGCCGGCTGCAGGCAGACACAGGCGGATGCGAACTCATCTGAAAGCTGAGGCGGCACGACGACATATCCCATCCTCAGGCCGGGAAAGAGCACTTTGCTGAAGGTCCCGCAATAGAGAACGCGATCCTGTCTGTCGAGACTTTTCAGCGCCGGCAGCGGGCGGCCTCGGTAGTGGAACTCACCGTCGTAATCGTCCTCGATGACCCAGGCTCGCGATGCGGCCGCCCACTGCAGAAGCGACAATCGGCGGGAAATCGTAAGCGTCACACCCGTTGGAAATTGGTGCGTTGGGGTTACGATCGCGAGTCTCGCCGCGGGGGCTTTGCGCATTCCAGCCTCGACGTTGAGTCCCTCGCCATCCACCGGTATGGCAACGCGCTTCGCCTGCGCCCATTTCAGCGCGGCACGTGTGGCGAAGTACCCTGGATCCTCCACCCAGACTTGCTCGCCATTTCGGATCAAGACGCGCGCGATCAGGCCGAGCGCGCCTTGGTAACCAGCCGTGATGAACACCTGCTCCCCGTCGCATTCGACGCCCCGTGCAATCTGCAAGTAGCCCGCGATAGCATCTCGGAGCCGGCGGCTCCCGGCTGCATCCTGTCGTGCGTAATTGTGGAACGAAAGACTCCGGGCTACTCGCGCGGCCAGACGGGCCCATAGCTTTCGCGGAAAGACATCCATAGCCGGTAGGCCTGGCTGAAAAAGCGGCGGCCCAGCAGATGATTGGCTATCCGGTCCATTCACTCTGAGCTTGCGGGCCCGTGAGCGCCTGCGCGGAGTTCCTTGCTCACTGCCCTGCAGGGTCAGAGCGATCACCGTACCGCCCGCACCTCGGCTGACCGTGTAACCTTCGCTCGCGAGAAGCCGATAGGCCACCTCAACGGTGCCGCGAGCGACTCCGAGTTGTGCGCTGAGGCTCCTTGCCGAGGGCAATCTCGTACCTGCCGCGAGCCTTCCCGAAAGCACCGAGGCACGTACGCGCTCGTAGACTTGGCGGTACAGGGTCGCTTCGACGGACCGAGCAAGCGCGACACGACCCAGAATCGAACGGCTCTTCATGCCCTAGTCGAAATAGTGATTTTTGGCATAGGGACTGTGCCATGCAGAATATAACATGGCGCACCAGCGGGCGAGTGCAGCGCGCGCTCCGGTGGAACGCTGCTCCCCGATGACTAGAGCTTGAGTGGCCGCTGGCCGGCGGCGAGTTGCTCGTTCGCTTGTAATTGTTGTTCTCGCGAAATTGCAGGAAGGAGAAGAACCATGCCCAGTCGCCGGTCGGTCATTGCAGCTCTCGGCTCGAGCGCGGCGGTCTCAGCAATTGGAACGCAGGCACGAGCCCTTGAAGGAGGACACCGCACGGAGCGAGAAGCTGTTGCGGTCGTCGGTACCGGCAAATTTGGGGGAGCGATCGG
>JASHSR010000223.1 GCA_030038645.1 Gammaproteobacteria bacterium | reverse complement strand
ATCTCCGCGAGCCCACCCTTCGCCGCCGAGGAGCTGGCCAAGCTGCCGCTCGATCGGCTGCAGCGCGGCCGCTACCAGCCGCGAGTCGACATGCGCCCGGAGACGCTGCAGGAGCTCGCCGACTCCATCAAGGCTCAAGGGGTGGTGCAGCCGATCGTCGTCCGCCCGATCGACGGCGCCCAGCCGCTCGAGGCGCGCTACGAGATCATCGCCGGGGAGCGACGCTGGCGCGCTGCACAAATGGCCGGCCTCACCGAGATCCCCGCGGTCATCCGGCGCATCCCCGACGAGGCGGCGATCGCCGTCGCGCTGATCGAGAACATCCAGCGGGAGAACCTGAACGCGTTGGAGGAGGCGCGGGCGCTCGACCGCCTCATCCGGGAGTTTCAGATGACCCACCAGGAGGCCGCCGACGCGGTCGGGCGCTCACGGGCGGCCGTCAGCAATCTGTTGCGCCTGCTCGATCTCGCCCCGGAGCTCGTGGAGCTGGTGGAGAAGCGCGAGCTCGAGATGGGCCACGCCCGCGCGCTGCTCGCGCTCCCCGGCCGCCGCCAGCAAGTGGAGGTCGGCGCGCTCGTCGCGAGGAAGGGCATTTCCGTGCGCGAGACCGAGGCCATCGTCCGGCGGATGCTCGCGCCCTCGAAGCCGGCGCAGCCGTCGGGCGACTCGGGCGATTCCGGCGACCCCGATGTGCAGCGCCTCGAGCGGGACCTCGCGGAGAAGCTGGGCGCCAAGGTCGCGATCCGCCACTCGAGCTCGGGAAGGGGCAGGCTCGTCGTGGACTACAACAGCCTCGATGAGCTCGACGGCATCCTCGCGCACATCCAGTGAGGGTCGCGGGGGGCGGCTCCACGCAGCCGTGGCGTTTTTGGCCGCGCCTCTCTATAATTCCGCGGCTTTGTCGCACGGCCAGCGTAAGTGGCCGTCAGATAAGGTAAAAGCCTGGCCCATTCCCATTCCTCTCGGGAGCGCGATACGGCTCCCGGAGCGCGCGGCGAGGCGATGACCCCACGCCATTGGCGGACACGCTCGAGCGTGGGGGGAGGGGCGACGAGCGTGTCACCTGACTTTGCGGAGTTTGAGCTGGTGGCGGTCACCATCGAGCTGCCGAATGCGCGGCGGCTGGCGTTCGGGGTCGTACTCGGACAGGCGGCGGTGACCTTTGCCGCCGCGCTCGCGTGCTGGGCCATCGCCGGCCCGCGCGCGGCGGTCTCGGCATTGCTCGGCGGGGGCATCGGCACCGCCGCGAGCCTCGCGATGGTGGCGTTCGCCTTCGGCCGCTGGGCCGCGGCGAGCGCGGAGCGGATGCTGGCCGCGCTCTACGCCGGTGAGATCGCGAAGCTCGTCCTAGTCGTCGCGCTGTTCGTCGTCGTCCTGAGATGGATGCGGCCCTCGCCGGGCGCGCTGCTCGCGGCGTACGGGGCGACGTTTGTGGTGTACTGGATCGTGCTCGTGGGCTCGCTGCCGGCTTTCGGCCGGGGCCGGGCGCTGCACGGCCAGCGAAGTTGAGGCGCGGAGGTCGCGCCGGCGAGAGATGCGGTAATCATGGTGCCAAGCGCTGCAGATGCTCCGACTCCGACGGAGTACATCATCCACCACATCACGTATCTCACGAACGAGACTCCGCGCGGCATCGCCGATTTCTCCGTCGTCAATTACGACAGCGTGTTCTTCTCCGTGCTGCTCGCGGTGGTGTTCGGCGGCCTCTTCTACGCCGCCGCGCGCAAGGCGACCGCGGGCGTTCCCGGCCGATTCCAGGGATTCGTCGAGTGGGTCGTCGAGTGGGTCGATTCGCAGGTGAAGGAGACGTTCAGCGGGAAGAGCCGGCTCATCGCGCCGCTCGCCCTCACCATCTTCTGCTGGGTGCTGCTGTTCAACATGATGGACGTGATCCCCATCGACCTGCTGCCGGATGCGGCGCGCGGGGTGGGGCTCGGGCACCTGAGGATCGTCCCGAGCACGGACCTCAACGTCGTCTTCGGGCTCTCGCTCACGGTGTTCGCCCTCATCCTCTATTACAGCGTGAAGATGAAGGGGCTCGGCGGCTTCCTGGGCGAGCTCACCCTCAATCCGTTCACCCCGACTCTGGTCGGGTTCAAGGGCGACAACGTCGTGGTGCAGGCCTGCCTCGCGCCGGTCAACATCATCATGGAGGTTCCGAGCTTCCTCGCGCGCCCCGTGTCGCTCGCGCTGCGGCTGTACGGCAACATGTTCGCCGGGGAGATGGTCTTCGCGCTCCTCGCGCTGCTCACGCTCTCGAGGGGGACCGCGGCGCTCGCGACGGCGACGGGCTGGATCTGGGTCGTCCTGCAGATCGTCATGGGAGTGGTGTGGTCGCTCTTCGACGCATTCATCGCGCTCCTGCAGGCCTTCATCTTCATGATGTTGACGATCGTCTACCTGTCGCAGGCCTCCGAGCACCACTGACCGCCGCGCGGCTCACCGGCATACACTCGCATATCCGTCAGGAGAGTTGAATGGAAAACATCGCACACATTGAGGCCATGACCGCGCTCGCGTGCGGAATCATCTTCGGCATGGGGGCCCTCGGCACGGCCATCGGCTTCGGCATCTTGGGCGGCCGGTTCCTCGAGGGCGTCGCGCGCCAGCCCGAGCTCGGCCCCATGCTGCTCGTGAGAATGTTCATCGTTACGGCGCTCCTCGACGCGGTGACGTTCATCGGCATCGCATTCGCGCTGTACTTCACTTTCGCGAATCCGTTCGTGTCCGCCTACCAGGCGGTCGCGCATTGAGTCGGCGCCGAGTCGCGGCTCGGGCGTTGCGGCCTCGCGCGGCGCCCGGCGCCAGCCCGGAAGGACCGGAGAGAGAAGCGTGAACATCAACCTGACGCTCATCA
>JASHSR010000222.1 GCA_030038645.1 Gammaproteobacteria bacterium | reverse complement strand
TGCCATAGGCCCATTGGCCCTCAGACCGGAGGCTTTGCGTCCCCACCTTTCGATGGGTTTGCCCTTGGTGGCGCGAGGCGATCGAGTGACCTCAGTCCCCGCTCGGTCGCGGCCACCGTACTTGCACCGCTTTCACTGCAACGCTGATGCCAGAGAATTCAAGTCCTTGGATTGAAAGGACTTGTTGAAGGCGAGAGTGACCAGGGAACGCAAAAGCTGTCGCCGCCCGTAAACATGGCCAGCCGCAGAGAACCGGCATTTTGGATGCAACCTTCTGATTTTAATGGCTAAGGCCAGGGTCGCCGATCACCGACGTAAGCTCTCGATCTTCCGCTCAGTCTTTGCGAGTCGGTACAACACTAGATCCGGGAGGGCGGGGAGTGCTGCTCTTTCCTTACGGCGCCATCGATCGAGCCTGATTCATGGCGCTTTCTTGGAATCGTTATTCCAATAATGTGAATCATCAATGTCTACCTGAGGATTGGTGCCGCCCGCATTGAGAATACGCAGTGCCTTGGCGTAGTACAGCCCGAGATCGCGGTACGCGCCATAGATGTACGGGCTCGAAAGCGCCGAGAGCCAAACGGTGCTTTCCTGGGGAAACTTACTGTTGCGGTAACCGCTGGACGACAGGTACGTGAGCACCTCGCAGGGATACCCGTCGCCCGGAACTTTCGTGTCGGGAATGCTACATCGCTTCTCCGGAATGGGCGCCCCATCAAAGGCAATCGTGTCCTTGAGCGCATAACCGCCCTGAGGGTGCGCCGTCCAGTTGAGCATGGGCTTGATGATGTATAGCGTCGCCACCGTGTGATGGGAGCCGCAACCAGGTTTTGAGCCGCGTCGGGGCATCCCATCGCAGACCCATGCTTTGAGCACCGGCCGTGGCCAGTCGCCGCGCACCTTGAAGCCAAACGGGTCATTTCCTGCCTTGTGAAATTGTTCTTGTTCGCAGACAGCGGCGAATCTTGAAAGCTTAGACGACCCAAAGACGATGAAGAGCGGCCGATTCTGAGCAGTACTCAGCTGCAGGTAAAGTTGGCAAAGATCATCCAGCTGGTAGTCGGAGTCGCTCGCAGCATCGACGACGATGATTTGCGACACGTGGCGTCGTAGCAGAGCCCAGACTCCAAGGTCCTCGGACATTCCACCGTCGCTAAGATGGATGCGTAACGCTTCGGCATTTCCACGATGCCGATGCAAGAGATAGAGCGGCCAAGGGAGAAAGTCGTGGAATATTCTGGCGTGTTTGTAAAGCGATCGTCCGAGATTGTAATTGGGGATCGACGTCCCCCAATCGAAGTTGAGCCATCGCAGCAATACATTCAGCATCGGATTGAAGAGCCCCCCGATGGTCCTTTGCTGGGAATCGAAAAACGCCGCGGACGCGCCGACCGCCGTTACCACCCTCATATCGGGCTGTAGTAGATTTGGATATTGCTTGTCTTCCCACTTGGTATAACCATAGGCGCCGGAACCATAACCGAACGGCGAAAACTCGAACGTGTTTTGCGCGCCAGTAAATCGCTCCGGCTCCGTGAGCAGAAACGGGCTGATACTCGTGCCGGCCGTCGTATTGATCACCCAAAGGGGAACGTGGCAGGGCTGGTACCCGTTGGCGCCCCCCTTGCAATTCGGTTGGTGGCTCTGAAGATAGATGTCCTTCAAGTCGCTAAACGTCAAGTGGTCAATCGTCAACTCACTGCCATGTGGTCTTCCCTTGGTCTCGGTGGGCTCCCGAGTCGCGGTCGCGCCGTAAGCTCTCTTGATGCCGCGGTCGTACAGCCATTTGCCGGGCTCGAGCCAGAACTCGGCCGACGGCTTTAGATTCCAGTCGAAGACGCTGTCCGTAATCAAACGAATGGGACCTGCTATCAGCGTATTCCATATCCCGAAAGCGAACTCCTGAAGAATTGGGCCTATGACAATGGGAAACTTCGTTCTATCGCGATAGGCCCAACCGATCGCAAAGAGCGCTTGCGAAGCTCGCACTTGGCTCGCAAATCGCAGAGGATCGCGCTGAAGCTCGGGATCATTCGGCACCCAATAGTTTCTCGCTGGGTCGGAGCCTGGACAAAGACCGGTGCCGTCCGTTGAGTCCCAGGGAAACGTATCGCTGAAATCGACGTCCAACTTTCGTGGTAGACAATCGAGGAACACGTCGGCGAACGGTGAGCGATCCATTTGGTTCGCGCCGACGTAGTTGCCATAGCGCTCTGCTACGCGGGTGTAGTAGTACAATGCCGCGTAGGAGCCGCCCGACACGCTCGATATCACATCGATGCTATTGAGAACTCCTGTCTGGCTTAGAGCGGCGAGGACTCCCATTTCAAATGGGGCGGATTTCTGACCGCCTCCTGACAAAGCAAGCCCGATCTGCGGCGCCGGCTGCCCGATGTGCTCGTCCAAAACGTAATCTGCAGATTTGTGGAGTGCCGGCGCGCCAGGTGGTAGGGCCACACACGCGTCCAGGACGAGGGGAAGAAGCAGGGTGATCCATGAGAGGCGGGTATCAATCGCGATCCGCGGCATACGTTGAGGCCCCCGAATTTGTTACGTTATTTGTAAACTTCGGCCCGGTTACCGAAGAGCGCACCGTGCCAGGAGTTTATGCCAAATTTGGTGTGTGGCGTCTACTTGTCCGCCTCGCATGTAGCGATTTCAAGTAGTTCATGCGGCACAGCGCGCGTCCTCTTTTCGCTTTTGAGCTATCTTTTTTCGCTCAAAGACGATTTTCGCTGCCTACGAAAAGTCGCGATGCGTCACGCGCCCATTCGACCTTTCCGGGGTGTCGCTCAACCTCCAAGGATCCCGAATCGGGATGGGCTTCGTGGCGAGCTCGTGCTCCACTAGGACTCGTGCATCGCTCGGGTGGCGGACCAGATCCGCGAAGAGCTCGACGCTCGCGCGAAGGCTCACGACGTTGCGGAACCAGTCGCCGCGGGAGTCCTCGGTGACTTTGAATTCCACCGGCTTGATCCCGCCGGCTCGGCGGAGAGACTGCCGCGCCTGAGCTCTGGAGCCCTCGGGCCCGCTCATTGCTACCCCCGACCAGATCCCGCGGGAGGGTCGTGCGCCGGCCATGGCAGTCAGCACCGAGTTTTCGATCACCCCCGAGCCTCGAGCTGCGGCCGCGGCTGAGTCCGAGGCTGCGGCGCTCCGGCTCCTCGACTTTCCTTGGCAGCCGGCGATCGCCGTCCTGATTCCTTGCCTCAACGAGGCCGCGGCCATCACGAAGGTCGTGACCGACTTCCGCGCCGCCTTTCCCGAGGCGAAGGTCTTCGTCTACGACAACGGCTCGACAGACGGCACGGCCGAGGCCGCTCGCGCGGTGGGCGCGATCGTCCGCATCGAGCCCATGCGCGGCAAGGGCAACGTCGTGCGCCGCATGTTCGCGGACATCGAGGCGGATGTATTCATTCTGGTGGACGGTGATGACACCTACGATGCGAGCGATGCGCCCAAGCTGGTGAGCGAGCTGCTGCGCAACTCGCTCGACATGGTGAGCGGAGCGCGCCGGTCCACCGCGCAGGGCGCCTATCGGCCCGGTCATCGATTGGGGAACCGGTTGCTCTCGGGCCTCGTGGCGGCCTTCTTCGGCGATCAGCTCTCGGACCTGCTATCCGGCTACCGCGTGCTCTCGCGGCGCTTCGTCAAGAGCTTTCCGGCGCTCGCCTCCGGGTTCGAGATCGAGACCGAGCTCTCCGTGCACGCCCTGCAGCTGCGGATGCCGGTGAGCGAGATCGAGACGCCGTACCGCGAGCGCCCGGCCGGGTCGGCGAGCAAGCTGAGCACGTACCGGGACGGGTGGCGCATCCTGCGGACGATCCTGTACCTCGTGAAGGAGGAGAAGCCGCTCGCGTTCTTCTCGGTGATGGCCGCCGCGCTTGCCGCTCTGTCCCTCGTCTTCGGCGTGCCGGTCATCGTCGAGTTCATGCACACGGGTCTTGTGCCGCGATTGCCGACGGCGCTGCTCGCGGCCGCCGTCGCGATCCTGAGTTTCCTCGCCTTCGCCTGCGGCCTGATCCTCGATACCGTCAGCCGCGGGCGGGCGGAGGCGAAGCGGCTCGCGTACCTCTCGCTTCCGGTGCGGTTCACACCGGTGCGCCCCGACTATCCCGTCCGCGCGCGCCGATAGTCGCGTTGCGGCAGCAGCCAGGAACGGTGTTTGCGAAGGCCACGCTCGTGTTCGGAAGAATGGTCGGCGGGGTTCTCTCCCAGTTCCTGCGCTTCGGGCTGGTCGGCATCGCGGGATTCTTCGTCGATGTCGCCGTGCTGTACCTCGCGCTGTCGCTGCTCGGCGTCGGTCCCTACGCGGGGCGCGGCATCTCCTACGTCGTCGCAGCGAGCTTCACGTGGTACTTCAACCGCCGGCTCACCTTCGCGGACCGCCGGAGCGATGCCGCGGGCCGGGAGTGGGGGACGTTCGTGGTGATCAACGCCGTGGGCGGAGCCCTCAATTACGCCGCCTACGCCGCGTTCCTGCACCACTTCGGATCCTCGGGCGTAGTCCCGGCCGTGGGCGTCGCGCTCGGCTCCCTGGCCGGCCTAATTGCGAATTTCACGCTCTCGCGCCAGGTCGTATTCCGCAAGCCACGTCCCGCGGTGGCGGGCGGCTCGTCGCCATGACGCTGCAAGCTTCCCTCACGCCCGCGGCGCCCCAGACGCCGCCGGAAACCAGGTCGGGCGACAGCTGGGCCGGCGTGATCGAGAGCGTGACGGCGCGGCCCTGGCTTTGCATCGTGCTGATCTTTGCGGTGGCGGCCGCGCTTCGCATCGCCGTCGCGCTCTCGTTGCCGCGAGAGATCCTCTGGCCGGATGGGCACCGGTATGTCCGGGTGGCGCAGAGCCTGCTCCACGGCTACGGCTTCGGCAGCGTCTCCGAGAACCAAGCCTCGGTGCCGACGCAGCCGCTCCTCATCGCCGCGGTCGAGCTCCTGTTCAGGCATAGCTTTCTCGCGCTGCGGGTGTTCTTCGCAGCGCTAGGGGCGGCGACGTGCGTCGTGGGCTACCTGCTTGCCCGGGAGCTGTTCGGTCCGGCCGTGGCCTTGATCGCCGGCGCGCTGCTCGCGGTCTATCCCTACTACATCTATCTCTCCGCGCTCTTCGAGTATCCCCAGCCCTTCTTCATCCTCGTCATGGGTCTCGCGTTTTGGCTCGTGTACCGCTCTTGGCGGATACCTCGCGTGTCCACGCTCTTGCTCGCGGGGCTCTGTCTGGGGGTGGGCGTCCTCGCGGTGCCGACGGCGCTCGCCTTCGTGCCGGTGCTTGCCGCCACCCTGGCGCTAGCGCGAATCCCGCGCAGGTACATCAGCGTTGCGGCATTGCTGGTCGCGACTGCTCTGCCGATCGCGGCTTGGACGGCGAGGAATTACGCCGCCTATGGCGAGCTCATCCTCGTCAACCAGGCGGGCGGGATCAACTTCTGGGTCGCGAACAACGAGACCTACTTCGAGTACGGCAAGGGCGCGGTGGAGCCCGCGTGCGGTCCCGGGAACACGAAGCAGCTCTACTGCCGGCAGCTCGGCAGCCTCGAGCGAAAGCTCCGCGCCGAGCACCTGAGCGCCGCGCAATCCGTCGCCGCGGAGGAGGCCGCCGGCTGGAAGGCCGGGTGGGCGTTTCTCGCCGCATCGCCGGCCCGTTCAGCGCGCCTCAGCGTGAGAAAGCTCCTCGAGCTCTGGAGTCCCTTGCCCGATGCGGTGACTCCGGTCGCCGCCCGTGTCGGGGCGGCTAGAGATTGGGTATCGATCCTGTCGTATGTCCCCTTGCTGATGCTAGCCGTCGCCGGCGTCGTCCTGCTCAGGCGCGAGACGCGAAGGCTGCTGCCGATCTACGGGTATGTATTGACGTTCACGGCCGTGTACTCGGTCTTCCTGCCGACCACGCGGTACCGGCTCCCGCTCGACTTCTTCCTCGTCGTATTCGCGGCCTACGCGCTCCACCGCATCGCCGAGGGGGCGGCACGGCGCCTGAGCGGCCGGGCCGCTGCCCGGCGCGCACCCGTCAGGGCACCTTCGGTCAGTTCACCGTGGCGGTGACGGGTGGGGAAGGCGCGCTCTGAGTGCCGTCGGAGGCCACCGCGGAGATCGTGAAGTAGTACGTACCGGGTGAGAGGTTGTCCACGACGTAATCGGTGAGGCCCGGGTTCGTGAGCGT
>JASHSR010000221.1 GCA_030038645.1 Gammaproteobacteria bacterium | reverse complement strand
CCTTCCAGGTCAACGAGCGCACGGAGAACATCGGCGCGCGCCGCCTGCACACCGTCATGGAGCGGCTGCTCGAGACGGTCTCGTACGAGGCAACGGAGCAGAACGGCGCGGCCGTGGCGATCGACGCGAAGTACGTCGACGATCACCTCGGGAATCTGGTGAAGGACGAGGACTTGAGCCGCTACATCCTGTAGCGCTCCAGCGTGAATCGCCAGATTTGCAGTTCGACCCAATCCATCTCCGGCATGAATGCCGGAGCTTTCCGCGCGCTCGGGTAAATCGGTGGATCTGTTTGAATGGACGACGTCCGGTTACGACGTCAGCACATTCTATTGTGGCTCACGCGGTCGGCTTCGGGCCGTAGCGATACACGCTCGTGTCGCGAATGTGAAAGCCCGCTTTCTCGTACAGGCGGTGCGCCGCGACGCGCGATGAGCGTGACGTGAGATCGATGCTCTTCGCGCCGCGCTGCTGCGCGAGCCGGACGGCGGCAACGGTGAGCGCCTCGCCGACCCCGCGGCCTCGCGCGTCGGCGTCCACCACCACATCCTCGATCCACGCGCGCACCGCGGTCGGGATCCGAAACATCACGAGCGTCAGCGTTCCGACGATGCGGTCGCCCGCGGCGGGGTCGCGCGCGACGAGGAGCGTATTGCACGGCGCGCGGATGATCTCCTCGAGGTCCTGCAGCGCGAGCGGCCGAGCGGAAGAGGAGAGCTGCGGCAGCAGCCGCGCGAAGGCCTCGACGAGCTCCGCCGTCGCCGCGCGGACCCCCGCGACTTCGACGGCGCCGGAAGGCCGGCTCTCGACGGCTCGCTCCGGTCGCTCGCTCACGGCAGCGCGCTCATGGCCGCTCGCTCATCGTGGCGCGCTCACGGTGGCCCGCTCACGGTGGCCCGCTCACGTTGGCCCGCTCACGGCGGCTCGCTCGTGCCGAACACTTCGATGCGGCGGCTCTGCAGAGCGCGGTGCACGACGATGAACACATAGTACGTCGCGAGGAACCAGAGCACTCGCATGATCGTCGAGTCGGCTCCGGTGCCCGGCCACACCGAGCGCCCGATCGGCGGAGCGGCAAACCAGCCGGCCACGAGCACGGCCAGGACGGCGGCGAAGTACAGCCGGCCGGCGCGCCGGAGCCTCAAGCCGCTGCGGTTCAAGTAGTGCATGCGCGTGCGGAACCAGACCATGCCGACGATGAACACGGCGGTGATCGCCGATGTCAGATCCTGAGCTCTCATCGGCGCTCGCTCAGCCGCGCTCCGGCGCCTCGCTCGCCGCCTCGCCCATCGCGAGCTCGGCGAGCTCCTCGTCCGAGAAGCGCGTCTGCCAGAGGAGGTACCGAGCCCGATCGATCACCTTGCACGGCGCCAGTATGTGGCACCGGCGCGCAGCGCCGAGCAGCTCGCTGTCCGCCTGCACGCGCGCGCGGATGCCCTCCGAGGCGAGGAGCCCCACCAGCGCCTCCGCGGAGAGCGTGTCGGCGACGACCGCGACGATTTCCCAGTCTTCGGAGTCCATGAGCCCACTCCGGTGCAGTGACCCCTAATCTGTCCGATCGCCCCTCCGGAATCAAGGCGTCCGGGCTGAGTTCCCGGGGCCGTCAGCGGCCGTGGGGCGGTGGCTGCGGAGAGGGACGGCCCGCGTGCCGCAGGGAGCCGAAGCGGTAGGTGTAGATCTTCGTGAATTCGGCGCCGTAGAGGAAGATCTGCGCGGAGTAGTACACCCAGATCAGCACCACGAGCAACGAGCCCGCGGCCCCGTACATCGAGGTCACCGCGCTGTTGCCGAGATACACCCCGATCACGTGCTTGCCGGCCGTGAACAGCAGAGCGGTGACGGCGGCGCCGATGGTCACGTCGCGCCAGGCGAGCTGCACGGACGGCAACACCTTGTAGATGGTCGCGAAGAGCGCGGTGACGAGCGCGAAGGAGAGCAGGAAATCGAGCCCCTGCAGCAGCAGGTCGGTGGTGTCGCTCACGCCGAGCGTGTGCGCGAGACCCTCGAGCAGCGCGCTCAAGACGAGCGAGATCAGCAGCAGGAAGCCGAGCGTGAGGATGATCCCGATCGAGAGCAGCCGCGTCCGCGCGAAATCCCACAGGTAGCGCCAGAACCCCCCGGCCCGCTCGATGTGCGTCTGCCAGATCTGATCGAGTCCGTCCTTGAGCTCCGCGAGGGCGCTCGTCGCGCCGATGACGATGGTGAGGATGCCGAGAACCGCGGGCAGCGTCCCTCTTCCGGGGCGCCCGGCGCTCGCGATCATCGCCTGCACGACCTGTGCGCCGCTCGCGCCGAGAAGGCTCTTCGCCTGGATGAAGATCTGCCCTCTCGCGGCGGCGTCGCCGAAGAACAGCCCGGCGATCGCCGTCGCGATGATCAGGATGGGGGCCATCGAGAAGGCCATGTAGTAGGCGAGAGCGGCGCCTTTGCGGGGCGCGCGGTCGTCGCTCCAGGCGTAGGCGCTGTCGCGGACCAGGGCCCAGAGCACTCCCGCGTCGTGCCGGAGCGATGAGCGCGTCGTCTGTACGTCCACGGCGGATCGGCCTCGCTTGAGAGCGCAACGCCAGGACACGCGGAGGCGCGGCGGCGCCGGCGGCGCCGGCGCCGTCGATGTCTACGCCGAGCGCCGCGAGGCTACTGCCGCGACTTGCTCGCGCCGCCGCGGCCTTGCCTCGGGGCCTTGCCCTCGCCCCGCCCCGCGATCTCGTCGGGAAAGTACAGGGGGCGCGGCTCATCGCCGCTCCGCGGCTCGACGGCGAACAGCAAGTCGGTGAGGTCGTCGGCGTGCTCCTCCTCCTTCGCGAGGATCTCCTCCATCATGATCCGCGAGGCGGGGTCGCGCTCGCCGAAGAACCGCACGATCTCGCGGTAGCTCTCGATGGCGATGCGCTCGGCGATCAGATCCTCGCGGATCATGTCCGCGAGCGTGGTGCCTTCCTTGTACTCGCTGTGGCTCAGGCTCGTCAGCACATCCGGATTCATCTCCGGCTTGCCGCCGAGCTGCTTGATGCGCGCGGCGATCCGCTCGGCGTGCTCCTGCTCCTCCGCCGCGTGCTCCTTGAATTCCTCCTTGACCGCCTGGGAGTGGATCCCGGTCGCCATGAGGTAATGGAACCAGTAGCGCAGCGTGCAGACGAGCTCGGTCGCCAGCGCCTGGTTCAGGATCGAGACGACCTGATCGTGGTCGAGCTCGTAGTCGTGGGTGACGGCGCCCTTGGTGATCTCCTCGCGCGCCCGTGCGCGAAGCGCCGCGATCCGCTCTGCGTGGCCGAGGTTCGCTTGTCCCATGGATCCTCCTCGAGAGGGGCTTTGACGCGCGCGCCGCAGACACGATCAGCAAGACCAATGCCCGGCTTGGGCGGCGGGCTCACTCGGGTAGCCGTCGAGTGACGGCGGCCTCGCTTGAGCGGCAGCCGGCGAGCTACAGGCTTCGGCCCGGCGCGCCTGCCCTGTCCCGGTTGGGCCGCTTGCCTTCCTCCCGCTGCACGGGCGTGCCCTCGGCCGACGCCGGCGAGCCGTTGAGCGCGAGGGCCGCCGAGATGTGGGCGAGATGCGTGAGCCCCTGGGGAAAGTTTCCGAGCAGCTGCTTCGTGCGGGGCGCGAACTCCTCGGCGAACAGGCCGAGGTCGTTGGCGCACGCGCCTGCGCGCTCGAACAGCGCTCGGGCCTCCTCCCGCCGGCCCTGATGCGCGAGACACTCCGCGAGCCAGAACGTGCAGGCGAGGAACACGCCCTCGCCCCGCGGGAGTCCGTCCTCGGTGCGATAGCGCAGGATGAGCCCACTCTTGCGCAGGTCGCGATGGATCGCCTCCGTCGTGCGCAGCATCCGCTCGTCGTCGTACGAGACGAACTCGACGGTCGGAATCAGGAGCAGCGCGGCGTCCACATCCGTGCTGCCGAAGCTTTCCACGAAGTTGCCGCGCGCTCGATCGACGCCCCGCGACTCGATGACGCGGCGAATCTCCGCGCGCACCCTGCGCCAGCGGCCGAGCGGCGCGGGCAGCGCGTAGCGCTCCGCGAGGGCGATGCCCCGGTTCACCGCCGCCCAGCACATCACCTTCGAGTGCACGAAGTGCCGCGGCCGCGAGCGGACTTCCCAGATCCCGCGGTCGGGCAGACGCCACTTCGCGATGGCGGCCTCGACGGTCCCCTTGAGGAACGGCCAATACTCCTCGGCCTCCGGGCGGCCGCGCTCGCTCCACCGCCACGAGAGCTCGAGGACCAGCCCGAACATGTCCGCCTGGTACTGGCGCGCCGCGCCGTTCCCGATGCGGACCGGCCGCGAGCCGCGCCAGCCCTCGAGCTGCTCGAGCTCGATCTCGACCATGCGGCGCCGGCCGTCCACGGCGTAGAGCACCTGAAGGTCCTCCGCGTTGCCCGCGGCGCTGCGCTGAATGAAGCGGCGAAAGCCCTCCGCCTCCGCCTCGAGGCCGAGCGCCGAGAGCGCATGCACCGTGAAGACCGAGTCGCGTATCCAGCTGAAGCGGTAGTCCCAGTTGCGCGGGCCGCCCGCCTGCTCCGGAAGGGAGGTGGTCGGCGCGGCGATGATCGCGCCGGTTGGCGCATAGGTCAGCGCCTTCAGCACGATCGCCGAGCGCACCACGGCCGCGCCGGCCGATTCGGGATACACGAGCCTCGACGCCCACTCCCGCCACCAGCGCAGCGTCTCCTCGTAGTGCGCGGCGAGGTGGATGCGGTCCTCGGCCCGGACCGACGCCGTGTGAAGGTCCTCCGGCGCGATGAACTGCAGCGCGAGATGCACTCGCTCGCCGCTCGCCACGCGCACGTCGGCCCTGAGGCTGTGCGCGTCGTCGGGCTCGAGCGCGGCTTCTCCGAACATCAGCAGCCCCGTGTTGCCACCCGCCGCGATGAAGGCGGAATGGCCGTTGCGGCGGATCCACGGCCGCACCTCGCCGAAGTCGAACCTCGGCACGATGCGGATCGACAGATCCATGCGGCCCCTCACGCCTTCGATGATCCGCACCAGCTCGCGGCGCGGATGGATCCGCCCGCCCTCGCGCATGGCGAAGAAATCGATCAGGCGCGCCTCGGCCGCTCCCGAGGTGAAAGTCGTCGCGAGGATGAGGCTGCCTTCGAGATATTCGCGGCGTACCGTGCACCGCGCTCGCGGCGCCACCTCGAAATAGCCGCCGCTCTTCCAATCGAGCAGCCGGCCGAAGCAGCTCGTCGAATCGAAGCGCGGGAGGCAGCACCAGTCGATCGAGCCGGAGCGAGAGACGAGCGCGGCGGAGTGGCAGTCGCCAATCAGTGCGTAATCGGCGATGGGCGGATATCGCTTCCGGTCCATGGCGACGCTCGCGCGCCGCGCCCCTCTCATCCGGCAGTTGGAGAGGGGGCGGCGCGAGAGCTCAGGCGGCGGCCTCCGCCACGTTCTTCACGTGCAGGCCCAGGCGGCGCGCGTCGGCGAAGCGCGCGGCGACGTCGCTCCAGTTCCACAGATTCCACACGGCATCGAAGAATTTGGTCTTCTCGTTCTGGTACTGCAGATAGAACGCGTGCTCCCACGCATCGAGCACGAGCAGGGGTACGGCACCCTCGATGGTGCTCGACTGATGATCGTGAATCTGCGTGACGACGAGCTGCGCGGAGAACGCATCCCACATCAGCGCCGCCCAGCCCGACCCCATGATCGTCGCGGCGGTCTTGTTCAACTGCTGTTTGAACGCATCGAAGCTGCCGAAGTGCTTGTCGATCGCCTGTGCGAGCTCGCCCGTCGGGCGGCCGCCCGCTTTCGGCGCGAGGTTGCGCCAGAAGATGCTGTGCAGGACGTGCCCCGACACGTTGAACGCGAGGGCCCGGCCGAGCGTGCCCACGCTGTCGAAGTTGCCTTTCTGGCGGGCCTCGTGCAGCTGCTCGAGCAGCTTGTTGGCGTTATCGACGTAGGCGCGATGGTGCTTGCCGTGGTGCAGCTCCATGATGCGCCCGGAGATGTGGGGCTCGAGCGCGCCGTAGTCATACTCGAGATTGGGAAGCACGTAACGGGTCATTTGACTTTCTCCTCATGGGCCTCGAGCCCGGATGTTCTTGGAAGGCGGGCGGGCGCCCGCCTGGATAGGCGGAATGATACGACTTTTTCCCCGCGGGCTCTTGAGGGCCCGGGCGCCGCGAGCGCGAGCTTCGGGAAGCGCCGCGCGCCCGCGGGCGCGGCCGCCACGTCCACGATGCGGTCGAGCGCACGGCACCCGCCGCGGCCGCGTCCGATGCCGCGCCGGTGAGCCGGCGGGTTGCGATGCGCTCCCGACGGGGCTCCGATGCAGCTCCAATGCAATAGAATCTCGGCGGTATGAGCATCTCCCCGGACGCGCGGTCCTCCGAGACGCCGCTGCCTCGGTGGCTCGGGGCGATCTCGCGCCTGCCCTGGGGTCTGCTCTACGCCGTGGGCTCGTGCCTCGCGCTTCTCGCGTATCGCGTGGCTCGATATCGGCTCGATGTCGTGCGCGGCAATATCGCGGGCGCATTCCCGGAGCTCGCGCCGCGAGCCCGGCGGCGGCTCGAGCGCGACTACTATCGGCGCCTCGGCGAGCTCGTCGCGGAGGTGGTCAAATCGGCGACGCTCTCCGCGGAGGAGCTCGACCGCCGCGTGACGCTGCGCAATCTCGCCGCGGCGAGAGGCGAGCTCGACGCCGGGCGCTCGGTGCTGATCGTCGCGGCCCATCAATGCAACTGGGAGTGGCTGCTGCTCGCTCTGACGTTGAAGCTCGGCTACCCGCTCGATGCCGCGTACAAGCCGCTGCACGGCGCGCGCAGCGAGCGTCTGATGCGCTCGATCCGCACGCGGTTCGGCGGCACGCTGATTCCGGCGAAGGAGATTCTCGGCCGCATCCTCAGCCGGCGCGGCGCGCGCGCCGTCGCGATGGTCGCGGACCAGGAGCCGGTGACGAGCGACTACAAGTGGTGGACTCAATTTCTGAACCGGTCCACGGCGTTCTACATGGGTCCGGAGAAGATCGCGCAGGCGACGCGGTATGCCGTCCTGTTCGCGTCGATGCGCCGAATCGAGCGGGGCCGCTATGAAGTCGCGCTCGAGCCGCTGCTCGCCGCCCGGGCGCCCCTCGAGGCGGGCGCGCTCACGGAGCGCTACGCGCGGCGAGTGGAGGCCCAGGTTCGCGCGAGCCCGCAGGACTGGACTTGGTCGCATCGGCGCTGGAAGCTCCGCCGTCCCGTGTACTCCACCGCGGCGAGCGCGCTCGACCAAGGTGAGCCGCAGCAGCCCAGACCGTAGTCCGGGCTGCCACGGACTTTCGCCTCCGCTCGCGGCTACTGGCTCGTCCCGCCTCCCGACGTGCCGCCTCCCGCGGGCGGCGGAGTGCCGTTCGGCGGATTGCTCGGAGGAGGAGGCGCTCCGCCCCCGGGAGGCGCGCCGCCAGGAGCCGTGCTCGGCGGCGGCGGCGTATTGCTCGGTGCGTTGGGCGCCGTGTTGGGCGTGCTCGGCGGGGCATTGCTGGCCGGCGGCGGTGTAGTCTGGTCGGAGGGGGCAGGCGGCGCCGCGGACTGCTCCTTCGAGCAGCCGGCTGCAACCATCAGCGCGGCAATCGCTACCAGGATCAAGCTACGTTCCATGAGAGCACCTCTCTGACTTGCGCGCTACGTGAGCACTGAAG
>JASHSR010000220.1 GCA_030038645.1 Gammaproteobacteria bacterium | reverse complement strand
TTCTCTCCGTACTCCGGCCGCGTCGTGCGGGTGCTCGTCGGGATCGGCGAGCGGGTGAGGGCGGGCGCGCCCTTGCTCGCCGTCGAGGCCTCCGAGCTCGTCCAGGCCGAGAGCGACCTCGACAACGCCGTCTCACAGCTCGAGCTCGCGCACATCAACGAGCGACGCCGGCACGCGGCGTACGAGTCGAAGGGCGGTTCGCTGCAGGACTGGCAGCAGGCTCAGGCCGATCTTGCCGCCGCTCAAACGGCGCGCGCGGCGGCTCGCAACCGTCTGCGTATCCTCGGCAAGACGAGCGGGGAGATCGCCGCCCTCGAGTCCTCGAGGCGCATCGAGCCGACCGCGTACGTGCGCGCCCCGATCGCGGGAGTGGTCACCGACCGGCAAGTCGGGCCGGGCCAGTACGTGCAGGCCGGCGGCTCGACGCCGGTGTACACGATCGGAGATCTCTCGACCGTGTGGCTCGTCGCGGACGTGCGGGAGGACGACGCTCCGCTCATCGAGCGAGGCCAGAAGGTCGAGGTTCGCGTGCCCGCGCTGCCCGGCAGAGTGCTCGATGCGACGGTGACCGCGATCAGCCCCACGGTCGACCCGGTGACTCACCGCGTTGCTGTGCGCGCCACCCTCGCGAACCCCGGCGGTCGGCTCAAGCCCGGCATGTTCGCAAGCTTCAGCATCATCACGAGCGCTCCGACGAGCTCGCCCGCGGTCCCGGAGGAGGCCGTCGTGCGCGAAGGGGAGGAGGCGCACGTGTGGGTCTTGCAGGCGGGCAACGAGCTCAGCCTCCGGCAGATCCGCACCGGCCGCATCGAGAACGGGATGGTGGAGGTTCTGCAGGGCCTGCGCGCGGGCGAGAGAGTCGTGACGCGCGGTAGCCTCTTCATCGATCGAGCGGCGCAGCCCGGGTAAGCAATGGCGTGAACGCCATCATCGCCTTCGCGCTCAGGCAGCGCGTGTTCCTCGCCGCGCTGCTGCCTGTCGCGCTCATCGCCGGGATCATCGGGTTTCGCTTCCTCAACATCGAGGCCTACCCCGATCCCGTGCCGCCCCTCGTCGACATCGTGACGCAAAGCGCCGGGCAGTCCGCCGAGGAGATCGAGCGCTACATCACCATTCCGATCGAGATCCAGATGGCGGGCATCCCGCACGTCACGGCGGTCCGCACGATCTCGCTGTTCGGGCTCTCGGACGTGAAGGTGCAATTCACCTACGACTTCACCTATCAGCAGGCCGAGCAGTGGGTGATCAACCGCCTCTCCTCGCTGCCGCAGCTGCCGAACGGCGCGCAGCCGCAGATCTCGCCGGAAAGCCCGATCGGGGAGATCTACCGTTATCGCGTGGTCGGCCCGCCCGGCTACTCCGTGGAGGATCTGAAGACGCTCGAGGACTGGGTGCTCGAGAGGCGCTTCAAGGCGGTTCCGGGCGTCATCGACGTGACGGGCTGGGGAGGGAAGACGAAGACCTACGATGTGACGGTCGATCAGGGCAAGCTCGTCGAGTATGGCCTCTCCCTCGGGCAGGTGCTGCAGGCGCTCGGCGACAGCGACGTCAACGTCGGCGGCCAGACCGTGAACATCGGGCCGCAGTCCGCCGTCGTGCGCGGCGTCGGCCTCATTCACTCGATGGACGACATCCGCAATACGATGATCGCCTCGACCCACGGCATTCCGGTGCTCGTCGGCGATGTCGCAACCGTCGTGGTCGGCCACGAGCCGCGCCTCGGCATCGCGGGGCAAGACGGCGATGACGACATCGTCGAAGGCATCGTGCTCATGCGCCGCGGCGAGCGGAGCCTGCCGACCATCGAGCGCGTGAAGGCGGAGGTCGCGAAGATCAACTCCTCCGGCATCCTTCCGCCCGGCGTGCGCGTCGTGCGCATCTACGACCGCTCGGACCTCATCCGGGTGACCACACGCACGGTGCTGCACAACGTGCTCGCGGGCATCGTCCTCATCTTCCTGCTGCAATGGGCTTTCCTCGGCAACCTGCGCAGCGCGCTCATCGTCGCGAGCACCATCCCTTTCGCGCTCGCCTTCGCGATCGCTTTGATGCTGCTGCTCGGGGAATCGGCGAATCTGCTCTCCGTCGGGGCGATCGACTTCGGGCTCATCGTCGATGCGACGGTGCTCATGGTCGAGAACATCTTCCGACACCTCACCGAGAGCGCGGAGGCGCGGCGCACCGGCGCGCCGCTCCTGCACGTCACGCGCGGCAGCACCATCTTCCGGGGCCGGTTCGCCGTCATCGCGAACGCCGCCGCCGAGGTGAATCAGTCGATCCTGTTCGCGGCGTGCATCATCATCGCGGGCTTCGTGCCGCTCTTCACCTTGAGCGGCATCGAGGGCCACATCTTCGGGCCGATGGCGAAGACCTACGGCTACGCAATCGCCGGGGGGCTCATCGCGACCTTCACGATCTCCCCCGCCCTGAGCGCTCTGCTGCTGCCCGACAGCGTCTCCGAGGCGGAGACGAGGATGGTGCGGTGGCTGCGCCGCCTCTACGAGCCGGCGGTGGAATTCGCTCTTGCGAACCGGCTGCTGACGCTCGGCGGCTTCGCCGTGCTGCTCGGCCTCGCCGCCGTCGCGGCGCGCGGTCTCGGGCTCGAGTTTTTGCCGAAGCTCGAGGAGGGCAATTTCTGGATTCGCGCGACTCTGCCGGCGTCCATTTCGCTCGAGGAGGGCAACGGGTACGTGAACCGCATGCGCCGCCTCATCGGGAGCTTTCCGGAAGTCGTGACGGTCGTCTCCCAGCACGGCCGGCCCGACGACGGCACGGACGCGACCGGGTTCTTCAACGCCGAGTTCTTCGTGCCCCTGAAGCCCTTCGATGCGTGGCCGCGGGGAGTGAGCAAGGAGGCGCTCACCGCGCGGCTGAGCGCGGCGCTCGAGCGGCAGTTCCCCGGAGTGGAGTTCAACTTCTCGCAGTACATCGAGGACAACGTCGAGGAGGCGGCATCCGGCGTGAAGGGGGAGAACTCCGTCAAGCTCTTTGGCAACGACCTGCCGACGCTCGAGCGCACGGCTCAAAAGATCCGCGCGGTGCTCACGACGGTGCCGGGCATCACGGACCTCGCGGTATTCGATCCTCTCGGGCAGCCGACCGTCCAGATCGACGTGAGCCGCGCCCGCGCCGGCCGCTTCGGGCTCACGCCCGGCGAGATCAACGCGGCCGTCCAGGCGGCGATCGGAGGGCAGGCGGCGGGAGATCTCTACGAGCGGGGCAGCGACCGGCACTTCCCGATCGTCGTGAGGCTTGCGCAGCGCTACCGGGCCGACCCGGATGCGATGCGGCACATACTCATCGGCGCGCCCGATCCGACCGGAGGCGGAGGCGTCGTGCAGGTGCCCCTCGAGGATGTCGCGGCCGTGCGCCTGGTCTCGGGCGCCTCGTTCATCTATCGCGAGCATCAGGAGCGCTACGTCCCGATCAAGTTCAGCGTGCGCGGCCGGGATCTCGGCAGCGCGGTGCTCGAGGCGCAGAGAAAAGTCGCCGCGGAGGTGAAGCTGCCCGGCGGGTACTACCTCGAGTGGGTCGGGGAGTTCGGCAACCTCGAGGAGGCGCTGCAGCGCCTCGAGGTCGTCGTCCCCTTGAGTATCGCGCTCATCTGCCTGTTGCTGTTCATCCATTTCGGCTCGATGTCGGACGTGCTCCTCGCCGCGAGCGTCATTCCGATGGCCCTCATCGGAGGCATCTTCGCGCTCGCGCTCACCGGCACGCCCTTCAGCGTCTCGGCGGCCATCGGCTTCGTCGCCTTGTTCGGCATCGCGACCATGGACGGCATCATCATGCTCTCCTTCTATAATGTGCAGGTCGAGCAGGGGATGGAGCGCGTGCAGGCGGTGCTGCAGACGTGCCGCGTCCAGATGCGACCTGTCGCGATGACGTGCATCGTCGCGTGCGTCGGACTCCTCCCCGCGGCGGTGTCGACAGGCATCGGCTCCCAGGTCCAGCGGCCCCTGGCGCTGGTCGTGGTCGGGGGCATGCTGCTCACTCCCGCGCTCGTGCTGCTCGTCCTACCCGTGCTCGTGCTGCTCGTCTCGCGGAGGCGCCCGCTCGAGCAGGGACCCACCGAGCGAGCGGAGTCCGCGGCATGAGCGCCAGATCGGCGAGCGCACGGCCGGCGCGCGCGATCGCGCGAGGCGCCCTCCGCGCGATCGCGGGCCGTATCATTTGCCGCGGCCCGCGCGCACACGGCGGACTCGGCGCCGCCGCTTGCGGCGTGCTTCTCGCAGGCGCGGCCGCCGGGCTCGGCGGCTGCGCCGTCGGACCCGATTTCAAGGCGCCGCCCGCGCCGCCCGTCGAGCGGTACACGGAGAAGCCTCTCCCCGCTCAAACGTCGGCCTCATCCGCTCCGGACGGCGAGGCGCAGCGTTTCGTCGAGGGGATGGCGATTCCGGCGCAGTGGTGGACCGTCTTTCACTCGCGGGCGCTCGATGCGCTCGTCACCGAGGCGCTCAGGAGCAGTCCGACCGTACAGACGGCCCGCGCCGCGCTGCGCGAGGCGAACGAGCTCGTCTACGCGCAGCAAGGCGCTGACTATCCTCAGGTTGCGGCCAACTACTCGGTGAGCCGGCAACGCAACGCGGTCGGCACGCTCGCGCCGACGCTCTCCTCGGGGGCGGAGCTCTTCACGCTGCACACGGCGCAGGTGAGCGTCTCGTACCTGCTCGATGTGTTCGGGCTCGAGCGGCGCGAGCTCGAGTCGCAGCGGGCGCTCGCGGATGCGCAGCGCTACCAGCTCGAGGCGACCTATCTGACGCTCAGCTCCAACGTCGTCGCCGCGGCCGTGCAGGAGGCTTCCCTGCGCGCGCAGATCGCGGCGACCCGCGCGATCGCCGGCAGCGAGCGGCAGGCGCTCGAGATCATGAGGCGCCAGTACGAGCTCGGGTCCGTGGCGTGGACCGACGTGCTTGCCGAGCAGAGCGAGCTCGCGAGCACGCAGGCGGCGCTGCCGGGACTTCAGAAGCAGCTCGCGCAGCAGCGAGATCTGCTCGCCGTGCTCGCGGGGCGCTTTCCGGGGGAGGGGGTTCCCGAGCGATTCGAGCTCGCGGACCTCACGCTGCCGCGCGACCTGCCGGTGAGCGTGCCGGCGGCGCTCGTCCGGCAGAGGCCCGATGTGCTCGTGGCGGAGGCGCAGCTGCACGCCGCGAGCGCAGAGGTGGGCGTTGCGATCGCCGACATGCTGCCGCAGGTGCAGCTCACGGGCGCCGTGGGCGGCGCGTCGGCGACCGGCATCGAGGATCTATTCTCGGCGGGCAATGCGTTCTGGATCGCCGGCGCGAGTCTCAGCCAGACGCTGTTCTCCGGTGGCACGCTCCTGCATCGCAAGCGCGCCGCGGACGCCGCGCTCGATGAGGCGGGAGCCGAGTACCGGAGCGTCGTGCTCTCGGCGTGTCAACAGGTCGCCGACGCCCTGCGCGCGCTCGAGCTCGATGCGGACGCAGTGAGCGCCAGCGGCCGCGCGGAGCGCGCCGCGAGCGACACGCTCGCGGCGACGCGCCGCAACGTGGAGCTCGGCGCCTCGAGCGGTCTCGCGCTGCTCGCGGCGGAGCAGAGCGACGAGCAGGCGGCGATCAATCTGATCCAGGCCCGGGCCAACCGCTACGCAGACACCGCCGCCCTGTTCCAGGCGCTCGGAGGCGGCTGGTGGAACGCACGCCGATGACCGGCCTCGCCTGCGCTCGCGCAGCCGCTTAAGATACGCGTCCGCAGTACGCGGCGGGATGCGGGGGG
>JASHSR010000219.1 GCA_030038645.1 Gammaproteobacteria bacterium | reverse complement strand
CCCTTCGCGGCCACGCAATACTCGAGCTCTCCTATCGGGATCAACGGCGGCTACTACTATTTGAAGGCCACGTACAGCTTCTGATGTCGCTCGCCCCACTCGATCGCCACCCAAGAACGCCATAAAACCGATGATCACTCCTCTTGCCCTTCCTCTCGCGTCGCTCCTGCTCGCCGCGGAGGCGGCTGCCTAGGTGCGCCGCCAGAATGTGACCGCTTTGTCACCGCATCGCGGGCTCGGCGGCGTCCGCGCTCGTTCAACCCAAGCCGATTGCCTATCCAATCCACATGGCGTCATTCCAAGATTTCATTTGTGGGCACCGGCGGATTGGGTTGAGACTTTTTGAATTGCGAGAGACGCCGGAGACGCTGAGGAGGATGGTCACGATGCGGAGCCGCGCCCCGGGGCGGAGCAAGGTCGTCAACGGCCCGATCGGCCGCGCATTCGTCCATGTCTTCTCGTGAGAGTCTCGATGCGGCGGGCGCTCGTTTGGGGTTGCTCCATGCTCGGTCTCGCCCTGAGCGTCGCCTGCCAGGGTCGAGGCCCGACGGCCGCCGACCGCGCATCCGCGCGGCCGACCCTCCGTGCCAAGCCGGCGAATTTGAGAGTGCTGCCGAAAGATATCTCCTTAAGCGAGCTCGACGGCCTGATGCATCAGTACGGAGCGGGTCTCGGGGTGAAGTGCGGATACTGCCACGCGCAGAATCCGCAGACGGGACAGCTCGACTACGCCTCGGACGAGAATCCCCGCAAGCAAACCGCGCGCGTCATGATCGCCATGCTCCGCGAGATCAACGACAAATATCTCGCGCAGCTCGGCGACCCGCGCTATCCCGTGCTCGTCACTTGCGGCAACTGCCATCAGGGGCAGACCAATCCCCCGGACTTCGAGCCCGGCGGGGCGGCCGTGAGCGAGCGCTGATCTCGAGACTCGACCGCATGCGCTTCAAGCGATTGTCACTCGCGCTCGCTCTCGGCTCGCTCGGTCTGTGCCTCTGCAGGATCGGTGCGGCGCAGGTGCCCTATCAGACGGTGCAATGGTCTGCGGCGGTCGTCTCGAAAGCCGCTCTGAGGCAGGGCGAGGCGGCGACGTTGGAGCTGTCCGCCGAGGTTCTCGACGGCTGGCACGTCTACGCTCTGACGCAGCCGCCCGGCGGGCCGACCGCGCTTCGCGTCGCTCTCGAGGAGAATGCGGTTGCGCGGGCCGCGGGCGCGCCCTCCGGCACCGCGCCCGAGAAGCGATTCGATCCGAGCTTCGACCTCGAGACGCAGTTCTACGCCCACTCGTTCACGCTGCGCCTGCCGGTGCGCTTGAAGGAGCATGCCGCCTCCGGCTGGCAGTCGATCCCCGTGAGCGTGCGCTTCCAGACGTGCAACGGTCGGGAATGCCAGCCGCCGAGAACGATTCACCTCTCGGCGTCGATCGAGGTGGCTCCCGGTGCGTAGCGGGGCGCCAAACTCACCGGTTGGGACCTCAGCACCGCGCCTCGCGCGTCTCCTCCGCGCGCTGTCGTGGGCGGCCCTCGGCTGCTTGCCGCTCTCAGCCCGCGGTCAGATTGCAGTACAGAACCAGGGATACATCCCCTTCAGCGACGCGCCGATCCATTATCGCTCGAACGATTTGAGCGATCCGGTCGCGAAGCTGCAGCGCCGCCTCGGTGAGGGCAAGGCAAGCCTCGCCTACGACCCGCGGTTCGGCTATCTGCCCTCGCTGCTGAAGCTGCTGAGCGTGCCCGTCGACTCGCAGACGCTCGTCTTCTCCAAGACGAGCTTCCAGTATCCGAAGATCTCCCCCGAGCATCCACGCGCCCTCTATTTCAACGACGACGTCTACGTCGGCAAGGTCCACGACGGAAAGGCACTGGAGATCGTCTCCTTCGATCCCACGCAGGGCGCGATCTTCTATCTGCTCGATGAGCGCAAGGTCGCGCACCCCACCTTGCAGCGGGCGGAGCTCGACTGCACGCAATGCCACATCGCCGCCGGCACGCGGGGGATTCCGGGCGTGCTGCTGCGGTCCGTCTATACCACCGAGACCGGAACCCTGGTTCCCGGCACTCGCTCCTTCATCACCGACCAGCAGAGCCCCTTCAGCGAGCGGTGGGGCGGATGGTACGTCACCGGCTATCAGGGCAGCGCGCCTCACATGGGCAATGCAGCGGTCGACTCCACGCAAGGCGCTGCGACTCGGCTCTCGCCTCTCGGCCACCCCTACGATCCCTCCGACTACGTCTTCCCCGGCAGCGACGTGGTTGCGCTGCTCGTGCTGGCCCACCAGACGCAGATGCACAACCTGATCACCTTGACGAACTACGAGACGAGGCTGGCTCTTTATTCATACGCGCAGACTCGCAGTGCGGGCGATCCGGCGGATGCGCCGCTGCCCGAGGGCGTCCGGCCACGATTCGAGCGCCCGGCCGAGCAGCTGCTGCGCTACATGCTCTTTGCGAACGAGGCGCCCCTACCCAGCACGGGACAGGAACGGATCGTTCGCGCATCCGCCTTCGCTCAGGAGTTCGAGGCGCGCGGGATCCGCGACCCCGAGGGTCGCTCGCTGCGCGATTTCGACCTCGAGACGCGGATATTCCGCTACCCCTGCAGCTACCTCATCTACTCGGACGCCTTCGATGCGATCCCGGAGCCGGCCAAGGGGTACATCTATCACCGCCTGCTCGAGATCTTGACCGGACGCGATGAAAGCCCGGATTTCGCGCGACTGTCCGGCGCGGACCGGCGGGCGATCCTCGAGATCCTGCTTGCGACGAAGCCCGGGCTCCCGCCGGAGTGGCGGCATTACGCCGAGTCGAATCACCTGCGAGTCGCCGAGGGGCGCCCTCGCGCGAGCGCCCATGAGTAATTCATCCAGACGCATCCACAAGAGGAATCCGAAAATGAGCACCTTTCTCAAGCGCGCGAGTCTTGCAGTCCTCCTCTCGAGCCTCGGCGCATCGCTCGCCCCGGCCTACGCGGGCGCGGCGGCG
>JASHSR010000218.1 GCA_030038645.1 Gammaproteobacteria bacterium | reverse complement strand
TCTGCGAGAAGAGCGACTCGAGAGCCCAGTACTCGAGGTCCTTCGCGGTGTACACGGCGGTGTGACTCGCGTGCAGCGCCGACAGCAACGCGTTCACGGTGCTCGCGACGTCGGAGGCGTCGAAGCCGCAGCGCACGCGCGCGCGATAACGCAACACCCGAGCGTTCCAGTCGAGCCCACGAAAGGTGCGATCGTAGAACTCGTGGGTGACGGTGGAGGCGAGCGCATCGTACTCGCGAAGCGCCTGGCACGCGGGCGCCGGCGCCGGCGCGGCACGCACGGCGACTGCGAGAAGCAGCGGTAGCAGGATGTTCGTCATGTCGCACTCGGTCCCTCGCTTCGCATAAACGCGCGTGGGGCACGGCTCGGGTTAACCGTGGGGTCGGAGGAAGCGAAGCGCCGACGGCATGGTCGGCCGGATGCTCGCGCGGCTTGCGGGTGATCGATCAGGTGCGCGATCAGACGCGGCCAGATCAGACGCGATCAATTGGCAGAGCGCCCGACGACCATGATATACTGTACAAATAGCCAGTACACGGGGACTGCGTCATGGACGGATCAGGGTCGGGATCGGGATCACGTTCGGGTTCGGCGTCGGGTTCGGCGTCGAGGTCGGGGTCGGGAACGGTGGCGGCAGCGGCGGTTGTGCCGCTGCGGGAGCTCGAAGCGCAGATCACCGAGTTGGCGGGGCACCTCAACGCAGCCAACTACCGGCTGCTGTCGCTGATCGCGGAGTTCGACCGGCGGCACGGCTGGTCGGACGGCTCGACGACCTCGTGCGCGCACTGGCTGAACTGGAAGTGTGGGATCGACCTCGGCGCGGCGCGCGAGAAGGTGCGCGTCGCGCACGCGCTGGAGAGGCTTCCGAGAATGGCGGCGGCGATGCAGCGCGGCGAGCTGAGCTACTCGAAGGTGCGCGCGCTCACGCGGGTCGCTTGCGCGAACACCGAGGAGTACTTGCTCGACATCGCCCTGCACGGGACGGCGAGTCACGTCGAGACGCTGGTGAGGGAGTATCGGCGCGTGCGGGAGAGCGAGGAGCTGTCGCGCGAGGCGCGGCAGCAGGCCGGGCGGGCGTTGAAGTACTACTACGACGAGGACGGCTCGCTGGTGTTGAAGGCACGGCTGCCGGCGGAGATCGGGGCGCTGCTGGTGCAGGCGCTGGAGGCCGCGCTGCGGGAGGAGGAGCGAGAGGAGAAGCGGCAGGAGAAGCGGGAGTCCGGATCGCGGGAGGGTGCGACGAGGGAAGCCACCGACCGGCGCGAGGCGGCGCGACGCGGGAGCAAGCCAGCGGAGTGCGTGACCGGGGCGGCGGAGTGCGTGAGCGCGAGAGAGGACGTTTCCGCGGAAACGTTTGTGAGAGCTTTCGGCTGGACGTCCGACGATCCCTCCGAGGGGACGTCTGCCGAGCCGCCGGTGGAGCCCGCGGAGCGGGTGCCCTTTGCAGTGCGGCGGGCGGATGCGTTGGGGCGGATCGCGGAGAGCTATCTCAAGCACGGCGCGGCGGCGCTGAGCGGCGGCGAGCGCCATCAGATCGTGGTGCACGTGGAAGCCGAGACGCTGCGGGAAGGCACTGCCGGGCGATGCGGGCTCGAGGACGGTCCCGCCATTGCGGTGGAGACGGCGCGGCGCCTCGCATGCGATGCGAGCGTCGTGACGATCGTGGAGGACGGGGAAGGCGAGCCGCTGAACGTCGGGCGCAAGACTCGGAGCATTCCTCCTGCGCTGCGGCGCGCGCTGAAATCACGCGACCGAGGCTGCCGCTTCCCGGGCTGTGGGAACAGGCGGTACGTGGATGCGCACCACATCCGGCACTGGGCGGCGGGAGGGGAGACGAAGGCCTCGAACCTCGTCACGCTCTGCAGATTCCACCACCGGCAGGTGCACGAAGGACGCGTGGCGATCGAGGTGCTCGACGATGGGGCGCTGCGATTCGTGCGGCCAGACGGACAAATGTTTGAGAGCGCGGTGCCCGATGCTGCGCGCCCGCCGGGCGACTGGCGAGCGCTCGCGGCGGCGCATCGCGAGCAGGGCATTCGGATCGAGGCGGAAACGGCAGTCACGCGCTGGCGCGGAGAGCGCATGGATCACGGACTGGCCGTCGAAGTCCTGTTCCAGCAGGCCAGGCGCGGGCAAACCGCTTCCGCGAAGACCGGCATGCCGTGACCTACAAAGCGCTGAGCGAAATCCGTCTCAACCAGTCCATCCGTTCTCGGAAGAGGTCTCAGGAGTGTGCGATGCAGAGACTCTTCGGCCTGAAGTCACGGGTGACCCGGCGCGCTCGTCATCTCGGAGAGCCTCGTCCGCCATGGTATCCTCACTGTGGCTCGCATCGCCTTGCAGGCGCGGCCGGATTTGGAGCTTGCCACCGCCGCGCCGCCGCCGGCAGCGCGAGATCCACAGCGCGAGATCCATAGGGTATCGGTGCATGGCGCTCGATCTCGGTTGAGTCCCCGATGGCCAAAGTCGCCTTTATCGGGATCGGCAAGATGGGGCTCGGCATGGCGGGCAGGCTGCTCGCGGCCGGGCACGATCTCACGGTCTTCAACCGGACGGCCGCCAAGGCCGAGCCGCTCGTGCGGCTCGGGGCGCGGCTCGCTGCGAGTCCACGGGAGGCTTGCAACGGAGCCGAGGCGGTCTTCGCGATGACGGCGGACGATGCGTCCTCCCGTGCCGTGTGGCTCGGGGCGGAGGGAATTCTCGCGGCGAGCCGGGCGCCGCGGGGCTTTGCGATCGAGTGCTCCACGCTTTCCCACGATTGGGTGATGGAGCTGGCGGGCCATGCTGCAGCGCGAGGCTGGCGCTATCTCGATGCCCCCGTGACGGGGTTGCCGCACGACGCAGCGAACGGCGCGCTGACACTGCTCGTCGGCGGGTCGGCCGACGACCTCCAGGCGGCTCGCGATCTGCTCGGCGCAATCTCACACAGTGTGATTCGCTTCGGTCCGGTCGGCGCCGGCACGGCCTACAAATTGATCATCAATCTGATCGGTGCCGTGCAGATCGCCTCGGCGGCGGAGGGATTGGCGCTCGCGGAGCGAGCCGGGCTCGATGCGAGCGTCGTGGCGGGCGCCGTTGCGACGAGCCAGGCTGCCAGCCCCCAGGTCGTCCGCAATATCCGACGTATGGTGGACGACGACCATCATCACAACGTGGTCTTTACGCCCGCGCTGCGACTCAAGGACGTCGAATACGGCCTGCGGCTCGCCGAGAAGCTCGGATTCCGTGCGCCATTCGGTGAGGTCGCGGCGGATTTGCTGCGCCGGCTGTGCGAGCTTGGACTGACCGAGATGAACGAGAGCAAGATCATCGATGTTTTTACGTCCGGCGATGCCGGACATCAGCGCTTGGAATAAGCGAGGGAGTCATTAGTGGGCTCGCTCTCGGGCCGGTTGCCGACGAGCACGCGCGAGAGATAGGGCCGCTCGTGGCTCGAGGCCGCGAACTCCATCGCCGTGTCCTCGAGGTGCTCGCGGTCGATCTCGAGGGGGGCGTTGCGCTCGAGGATCTCGGTCGCGCGCGCGATCTCCCGCTCGCCGCGCGGGTGCACCGTCACGGCGGCCGCGCCGCTGCGCACGCGGTCGGCGAGCTGGTCGGCGTGGCAGCGCTGCGCGTCGCTGTCGAAGAGGCTCTCGAAGTACTCGCGGAACCGTTCCGCCGAGGATTCGGCCGGGATGACGCCGGCCGTCCCGGGCTCGCGGCAGGAGGTGAGGCTCACGCGATCCGTCGGGAAGCCATCCATCACGAGCTCGGTGCGTACCCGCTCCGCCGCCGGGTGACCGTCGTACAAAGCGACCAGAACCGCTGCCATGGGCGCCCTCCGCGCGCTTCGCTCGATGGCCGGGGAACGAATGGCCCTTCTCACGAGTTCCACCAGAGCCCCGCACGGATCGATTGAACTTAAGCCATCGAAGCATGGACCGGTGACCGCGGCTTGGGCGCGCCGGTGCTCCGGTCGAGGCCTGGGCGGGCTAGAATGACGCAGTGCAAAGGCGGATGAAAAGCCATCCCGCGACATCGCAAGGCGAGCGGCGCCGAGGAGCGGACCGGCGGTCGCGCACCTTGCGATCGCTGCTCGTCGGCAATGTCAATCCGCGCCGCCGGGGACCGCGCCGAGCTCGCGACGGGAGCATCGCCGCCACGGATTGGCACGAGCCGCGATGGCTCGCGGTCGCGCTGGTGATCCTGCTGCTGTCGGTCGCGGATGCGCTGCTCACGCTGACGCTGGTCCAGCATGGAGCGCTCGAGGCGAATCCGATCATGGCGGCGTTCCTCAGCCGTGACGCGGATCACTTCGTGGCCGTGAAGATCGGACTCACGGCAGGGGGGGTCGTGCTCCTCACCCTGGTCGCCAAGGTCCGAGCGTTCGGCCGTTTGCCCGTGAGCGTCATTCTCTACACGGTGCTCACCGCCTACGCGGGACTGATCGCTTACGAAGTCTGGCTACTGCGAACTATCGCAAATTCTTGAGATTTCCTCGCGGCGCGGCTTCCGCTAAACTGCGGTACGCCGCCTGCGAATCTCCTCCGCATGCTCGAACCGACGCCCCTGTACGGCGGAAACGCCGCTTACCTCGAAGAAGTCCTGTACGAGCGGTACCTGAGCGATCCGGCGAGCGTACCGCCGCACTGGCGCGATTACTTCGAGCGCCTCGCGCCGCACATCGCAGGTGAGCGTGCCCGGGGACCCGTCGAGGCCGCCGTTGCGGCTCGCGCTCGAGAGTCGCTGCAGACGAGGGCCGGCGGAGCCGCCGGTACGGCTGGCACCGGCGGCGCGGTTGGCGGGGCGAGCGCCAAGCAGGCCGCCGTCTCGAGGCTCATCCAGATCTGGACCAACCGCGGCCACCTCGTCGCGAAGCTCGATCCGCTCGGGCTCATGGCGCGGCCCCGTCCGAGGCCGCTCGGGCTCGATTACTTCGGCCTGACGGAGGCGGACCTCGACTCGGAGTTCTTCACCGGCAGCCGCACGGACGCCGTCCCGAAGCGCATGAGGCTGCGCGCCATCCTCGCGCAGCTCGAGAGCATCTATGCCGGTCCCATCGGCGCGGAGTTCGCGCATGTCTCGAACTCCGACGAGCGGCTGTGGCTGCAGGACCAGTTCCAGGCGGGTAGGGTTCTGCACCGCTTCAGCCGCGACGAGCGGCGCAACATCCTCTGGCAGCTGACGAGCGCGGAGGGGCTCGAGCGCTACCTCCACACGAAGTACGTCGGCCAGCGCCGCTTCTCGCT
>JASHSR010000023.1 GCA_030038645.1 Gammaproteobacteria bacterium | reverse complement strand
CGATACGTGACGGCTATAGCGGGCCATGTCCGCATTGATTCGTGGCTCATTGGCTCCCCCCACCAAATGGAGTCGTATCCCCTAACGATGTGTAACTGCGCGCGACCCGCTCGTAAGCAGCGAGCGACGGCCCGAAACCTGCGCGCATTCGATCTGCGAATCTCAGCGCTTGCGATTGTTGTATCTTGCGTTCCGCATTCCCCCGCATCAGGCGGCTGGTACCTTTGCTACAGTTTGCGCCCAACCGGTGATTGCAGCAAGGATATGAGTTCTGTCCCTTTTGAGCAACTTGCGAGTGGCGTTGCAATGTCAACCGCGCGAATCGGCCAGCCGAACCACGAAGCGGTCATGCAATCGAGACTGAACCCAGAGCGCTCCGATCTCCCTGCCGCCCGCAGCAAGGGGGCCGCGCTCACCGCTGCGGCTACGCTTGCCGCGGTGACCGCGCTCGGCTCGCTGGCCGCCCTGGGCGCCGTCCCCCAGGCAAGCGCCGAGGAAGCGCTCGCCGAGCCCATCCCGGCCTTCACGGCGCGGCAGCTCGCCGCGCCCCCGCGCGACGGCTGGTACACCAACGGCGGCAGCCTCTCGAACCAGCGCTACTCGCCGCTCGATCTGATCAATCGCGCGAACGTCTCGCGCCTGAAGGCCGTCTGGCGCGCCTCCCTCGAGGGCTCGGGACTCAACCCGCGCGACGGCAACCAGGCTCAGCCCGTCGTCTACGACGGGGTGATCTACATCATGACCGGGGAGGGCGACACCTTCGCCGTCGACTTCGAGAGCGGCAAGGTACTCTGGGAATTCAAGGCCCGCGTCGACCCGAGGGTCGCGCGCCCCTGCTGCAGTTGGCCGGGCCGCGGCGTCGCGATCGGCGACGGCAAGGTGTACGTCGGCCTGCTCGATGCGCGGCTCGTCGCGCTCGACCAGCGCACGGGGAAGGTCGTCTGGTCGGTGCAAGCCGAGAACCCGAAGCTCGGGTACGTCATCGCGAGCGCGCCCTTGTACTACGACGGCATGGTGATCACGGGCTTTGCGGGAAGCGATCTCGGCACGCGCGGGCGTGTGAAAGCCTACGATGCGAGGACCGGCAAGCTTCGCTGGGTCTTCTACACCGTCCCGGGGCCGGGCCAGCTCGGGCACGACACCTGGCCCAAGGGGAGCGATGTCTGGAAGCACGGCGGGGCGGCCGTGTGGCAGACGCCCGCGGTCGATCCGGATCTCGGCCTGATCTACTTCTCCACCGCGAACCCCGGTCCCGTCCTCGACGGAGCCATCCGGCCCGGCGACAACCTCTTCACCGTCTCGATCGTCGCGCTCGATGCGAAGACCGGGAAGTACCGCTGGCACTTCCAGGAGGTGCACCACGACCTCTGGGACTACGACGCGCCGAACCCCGTCATCCTGTTCGACGCGCCCTATCACGGCAAAATGCGCAAAGGCATCGCGGAGGCGGGCAAGACCGGCTGGGTCTACATCCTCGACCGGGTGACGGGCAAGCCTCTCGTCGGGATCGTCGAGAAGCCGGTGATGCAGTCGGCCGTGCAGCGCACCTCGCCCACCCAGCCCTTCCCGATCGGGGATGCGATCGTGCCGCAATCGATCGACATCCCGCCCGAGGAGGATGTGCAGCTCGTCAACCACGGCCGGATCTTCACGCCCTTCGGCATGAATCGGCCGGCCTTCTGGAAGCCGCTCGCCGCGGTGAACTGGCCGCCGAGCTCCTACGATCCCACGACGCACACGATGTACGTCTGCGCCTCCGACTCCTACTGGGGCGCGAAGACCGCGGGCCCCGACTACCCGGTCAACCCGGGCGAGCTGTACTCCGGGAGCGTGGTGCAGCGGATCCGCTCGCCGAGCCGCGGCATCTTCGCGGCGCTCGATGTCACGACGAACCGGCTGGTCTGGCGCGAGCAGTGGGTCGATCGATGCTACAGCGGATCGGCCGCGACCGCCGGCGGGCTGGTATTCGTCGGCCGCAACGACGGCCGCCTGACGGCGCTCGACTCCTCAAACGGCCGCAGGCTGTGGCAGTTCCAGACCGACGGCGGAGTCAACGCGCCGCCCAGCGTGTTCGAGCACGACGGCAAGGAGTATGTCGTCGTGCTCGCCGGCGGCACGGCCCTCGCAGGCAGCAAGCGAAGCGATGGCCTGTGGCTGTTCTCCCTCGATGGGAAGATCTCCTCGCTGCCCCCAGGCTCGGCCGACCCGGCGGGATTGCGGGCGCGCCCGCGCTTCGGCCCGGCCGGCGCCGGGCCGACCGTGGCGTCCGGCCCGGCGAACCTCGCGAACGGAGAGGTGATCTTCACGACGACCTGTGTCGTCTGCCACGGCGTGACCGGCCAAGGCGGCTCGCACGGCGGCGCGCCGCTGACCCACGTGCTCACCCACGACTCGATCGTCAACGTCCTGGTGAACGGCCGCAACGCCATGCCGGCCTTCGGCTCGGCATTCGATCCGAAGCAGCTGCGAGACATCACCGCGTACGTGCTGCAACTCTCGGCGAAGCATTGAGCGCGGCGCCGCGAGGGCGCGGTCGAGGCACCGAAGCTGGCGCCTCGACGGCGCCGTCGAGGCATCGAGCCCGGCGCCGCGACGGCGCTAGGGATGCTTCGCGAGGTCGTTGAGGATGTACGCCGCCACGTCGTTCAGCTCGTCCGCCGAATAGGACGAGGCGAACGACGGCATGTTGTGCCGTCCCGCGCTCGCCACCGTCAGAATGGTGTCGCGGCTCAAGCCGTTGACGAGCGAGGGGCCGCCTCCGACGCCTCCGCGTCCCGCATCGCCGTGGCAGGGCAGGCAGGCGCCCCGATAGATCTTACGGCCGTTCTCAATGCTCGCCGGCCGCGTGACGACAGGGACCGCAGGCGTCCTCGGCCCCCGCCGGCCGAAGAACGCGGCCATCGCGCCCCCGCCCGGG
>JASHSR010000217.1 GCA_030038645.1 Gammaproteobacteria bacterium | reverse complement strand
TACGAGCTCGGCGAGAAGGCGAGGCTGCTCGGCGGCTGGCTGACGGTCAACAGCGATGTGTACTACATCAGGTGGAACGACATCCAACAGGCTTTGCTGCTCGGCTGCGGCTACGAGTACAACTCCAACGCGGGCAACGGGCGCTCGCTCGGCCCGGAGCTCGAGATCAACGCAAAGCTCTCGGAGGAATGGGCCGTCTCGGCGAGCGGCGCCTATACGGACTCCAAGATCACGCATCCGAGCGCGGCGTACGTCGGCTACTTGACCACGTCCGCACTCGCGCCGAACGGCTCCCCGTGGTGCGCGAGCGCGACGGGCTGCACGGCGCCGATCCTGGACATCCCGAAGGAGACGGCGAGCGCCACCCTCGTCTACACGCGCGCCATCGCGGACTACACGCTCACCGCTCGGCTGTCCGACTCGTTCGTCGGACCCTCGTTCGATGAGTCCTATTACTTCGGGATCCCGCTGCCGTCGTACAACATCCTGCGCACCCGCGCGACGTTACTTCACGGCAATTGGTCGGTCGATCTGTTCATCGACAACCTCACCGACAAGGTCGCGGAGCTGACGGCCAACAACACGAGCTTCCAGTTCAACGTCCCGGGCCTCATCCGCTACTCGACCAATCAGCCGAGGACCTTCGGCACCCAGATCAACTATCGATTCTGATAGGGGCGGTCGATCGGCGGATCGAGCGCGAACACCAGGCGGTTCGTCTCGTTCGCGAGGCCGACGATGGCCGCGAGCTCGGCGTGCTGCTCGAGCGTCATTCCCTTGAGCCTCGCCGCGGCTCCGTGAGAAGCGATGCAGTACCGGCAGCCGTTGCTGATGCTGACCGCCAAGTAGATGAGCTCTTTGGCGAGCGGGTCGAGGGCGCCGGGTCCCATCACCTGCTTCACGTTGGACCACATCCGGCGCAGGGTCGGCGGATGGTGCGCGAGGACCTTCCAGAAGTTGTTGACCCAGTCGGTCTTGCGGGTGGCCATGATATCGTCGTATATCGCGCGCACTTCGGCGGTGGCGTCGGCGTATTCGATGGGCGCGAGGGTTGCGCCACCGCCGGGCCGGCGCGATTTCGGCCGGTCGCGTGCTTTGGCCCGATTCTTCGTCTTCATGGACCTCTCTCCACTGCCCTCGGTGCCCGCCCTGAATTGTCCTACACGGCTCAACTGTCGGCCAGCGGGCGGTAGATGCGCTCGAAGATTCGCCCAGCCTCTCGAGAGACTCGAAAGTCTCGGGAATCTCGGGGACGCGCCGGACGTAGGTTATCCCAAGAGCCAGTAGACGGGCGCCATGGCGAATAGGATTGCGAGCGCCTGAATCCCCAGAACCGACAGCGTTCCCAGTGGATCCCTCCTCAACCATCTCACCACGAAGAAGAGGATGATAGGCGCTTGGCCCGTCATGAAGATCTGCCAGAGGTGAGCGGCTGGTCCCTCATCGGGCCTGCCCGCGATTATCTCCCGCGCCGTCCCGAAGATTGCAAGCCGTAGCAAGACCACCGCAAGGGCGGCGGTGGACAGGGCGAGGGGAAGGAAGCCGCTGGGACGCTTGATCGCAGCTCGAAGGGCCATGAATACTTCAGAGTACTTTGCAAGTCAAAGTATATGCGTCGCGAGTCGTAGATGTCAAACCGCCCTGATGCCGTCAGACGGCGAGCGGTGAGATCCCGTTCGGGCGACGCAGGACTCCGCCACGGGGCGAAGCGGTCAGCTTGAGCCAAGTGTCCGGCACATCGAGCTATCGGCCCACGGATCGACTCTAACTCCGGCTCCTCACTCGACCGGAGGAGCCGCGGCCGGATCGCCCGCGGTCACATCGCCCGGAAGCGGTACTGAAACGCCTGGCTGACGGGCAGCAGCTCGGACGATCCCTCGACGCTCACCTCCATCGCACCGAGCTCGGTGCGGCGGACGTGCTTGATCGCCCGGACCTGCACGATGACGCTGCGGTGGATCTGCCAGAACGCGGCAGGGTCGAGCGCATCGAGCAACTCCTTGAGCGAGGTGCGGATCAGCGCTTCCTCGCTGCGAGTGACGACCCGCGTGCATTTCTCGTCCGACTTGAAGAACAGGATGTCCTCGACGGGAAACATCTTGGTCACATTGCCGGCGGTCGCGGTGATCCACGGAATGTAGGCATTGCGCGGCGGAACGATCAGGCTTTGGCGGAGGCTGTCGATCGCCGCGGCGATGTCCGGTACGGCGCCCTGCAGGCGCTCGCGCACGCGCAGCAGGGTCTTGCCGAGCCGCTCGGCCGTGACGGGCTTCAGCACATAGTCGAGCGCGCCCGTCTCGAACGCGCGGACGGCGTGCTCTTCGTAGGCCGTCGTGAAGACGATGTGCGCCGTATGGCAGGCGCGCTCGGCGACATCGAATCCGCTTGCGCCCGGCATGCGGATGTCGAGGAAGGCGATCTGCGGCCGGCGCAATTCGAGTGCCGCGAGGGCGGCGAGGCCGTCGCCGCACTCTGCGACGATCTCCAATTCAGGCCAGAGCGATGCGAGCAGCCGGCGCAGCGCGAGGCGCTGGGGCGCTTCATCCTCCGCGATGAGCGCCGTCGGCTTCACGAAGTGCGCCGTTGTCTGTCCTTCACGTGCCGTCGCCATGCTGGTCGAGAGCCGGATCCTCGAGGGTGTCGGATTCGGGAATGTCGACGGACGCCACCGCGCCCCCTTCCGCGCCGCTCGTCAGCGAAAGCGCCGCGCGACCGCCGTATTTCAGCGCGAGCTGCGCCCGGATGTTCGAGAGTCCGACGCCGTGAACGAGGCCCGCCGAGAGGCCCATTCCGTTGTCGGTAACGGTCACCGTGAGGTAAGTGCCCTCCGCGCGGCGCTCGCGCCTGGCGCCGATCCGGATGTAGCCCCGGCCGGGCTTGGGCTCGATGCCGTGCTTGACGGCATTCTCGACGAGCGTCAGCAGTATCAGCGGCGGGAAGGCGGCGCGGCGGAGGGCTTCCGGCACATCGATGGCGTAGGTCAAGCGGTCGGGCAGCCGGACCCGCATCAGCTCGAGGTAGCTGCCGCAGATCCGCAGCTGCTCGGCGAGCGTCGGGCTCTCGGATCTTTCGCGAAAGACCGGCATCGCCGCACGCAGGTGCTCGACCAACGCATCGATCATCGCCTCCGCGCGGTCCACGTCCTGGCGCAGCAACGAGCGGAGCGAGGCGAGGGTATTGAAGAGGAAGTGCGGCTCGATCTGCGCCTGCAGCACGAGCAGCTGCAGGTCGGCCTCCTGCTTGCGCAGCTGCAGCTCGCCCACTTCGCGCTCGCGCGCTTCCTCGATGAGGCGCCGCTTCTCGCTCAAATACGGCGGGAGCGCGAGGCCCCCGCCGAGGAGCAGAAACAGGACGGACGCGCCGACCACGGAGAACGGCGAACTCGTCACGACGCGATAGCGCACGAGGTAATTCTCGGCGACCACTCGCGTTTGCAGCGCTTGGGGCAACACTACGCGGTTGGCGTATGCTCGTCCGAGCAATTGCAACCCATCGCCCGCGGCGACGCCGAGAATCACCGCTGCGAAGACGCTGGCCACCTCGCGCCTCATCGGCCATTTGCGGCTCCGTACCCATGAAGCCGCGAGCGGACCCAGGCACATGACCACGATCATCGTCTCGGCCGTGCCGAGCGCCAACATGAAGCCGATGCGCCAATTGTCGAGGATGATTCCGTTGGCCGCTCCTTCCCAAGCACCGAACGCGCACCCGAAGATCGCAAAAAGAATGGAACGGCGCCACGACCAGTCCCAGGAGAACGCGGCGTAGCGGCGGTAATCGAAAACAGTCCACGCGAGCCGGCCCATGCGCGGGCGCCGGCTCCTGCGCGCCGGATGCCCGGCGACTGAATCGTCGCGCACAGCGGCGTCCGCCCGCACGCCACCCAGTGGCGCGTCGGGGAGCGTCGCCGTGCCGCCGACCAGTTTGTCGCCGGTCCGCGCGCCACCCCTGAGCCCGAAGGGCTTCTCCGTGTGGGCGCGGGAGCTCATGGCGGCCGACCTACACCACGGCGTTGAGCGCCCGCGCGATCGGCAGCCGCGCCGCGCGGATTGCCGGGAAGAAGCCGCCGATCAACCCGATCACGCAGGCCCAGACGATGCCGAGCACGACCAGGCCGGACGTCACCGACATCGAGAATGCGACGGGAGGCTCCAGGCCCGACACGATCATGCTCGACACGTGGCCGTCGAAGAATATCCACGCGCAGAGCGCGCCGAGCAGCGCTCCACCGATCGACAGGAGCAGCGCCTCGGCGAGCACCGAGAGCACGACCGAGCCTGCGCCGAAGCCGATCGCGCGCAGGGTCGCGATCTCGAGCGAGCGGGTGCTCACCGCCGCGTAGAGGCTGTTGAGAGCGCCGAACAGGGCTCCCGCCGCCATCATGCCGCCGATGAAGTATCCGATCCATTTGAGGATCATGTTCAGGATGCGCGACTGAGCGGCGCGAAAGGCCGACTCGACGTACGCATCGACGTGCAGCGTCGGATCGGCGGCGAGCGCGCGCTTCAATTGGTCGAAGGAGCCCGGGCTCGCGAGCCGCACCGTGACGCTCTGAAACCAGTTGCGCTGATAGGCGGAGAGCAGCGTCTGGGCGTCGGTGAGGATTTCCGAATCGAGCAGGTCGGGACCGGCGCTCGCGAAGATGCCGACCACGAGCCAGTCGCCGTTCTGGAACGAGAGATGGCTGCCGATGGTGAGGCCGTAGCGCGTCTTGACGCTTTGCCCGACGATCAGCTCGTGCAGACCCGGCCGGAAGAGCCGGCCTGCGACGAGATGGATCTCCGGACGCAGCGCGAATGCCTCGCTGCCGACGCCGCGCAGCGCCACGTTGATCGGCTTGCCGCTGCTCGCCTGATCGACCTGCACCTGCGCGACCACTTCGGCGTCGGCGATGGGGCGGCCCGCGGAGTCCCTCGCGATGCCGGGGGCGCTGGTGATGTTGGGCACCGCATCGCTCGGGACGCTGCTCATGGCCTCCTGCAGCGCGCCGCCCGAAAGGATGAGGGCGCGGTCGGGACTTCCGGAGCCGGCGATCGTGCGCGAGAAGCCCACCGCCATCGCGAGGACACTGAGGAGGACCGCGACGACGCCGCCGATGCCGATGACGATCACGAGGGAGGAGCCGGTCCGCTGCGGCAGGTTGCGCACGTTCATGCCGACGACTGCGGAGATCTGGCGGAATACGCTCATCGGTTACCCTTCAGCGCACCGCCAGCGCATCGATGATGGAAAGCCTCTGGGCACGCCAGGCGGCCGGCAAGACGCTCGTGAGCGCGAGCAGCACGGCACCGACGATTCCGGCCCCGAAGACGATCCAGGGCAGGTGCAAGCCTGGGATCGTGCCCTCTGCCAGCGAGCCGACCATTGGCAGCAGCCCATGGGCGAGGAGCAGGCCGAGCGCCGCCGCGCTCACGCTGAGCAGAATGGCCTCGCTCACCACGAGCGCCGCGATGCCGCCGTCGGTGAAGCCCAGCGTCTTCATCACCGCGAACTCGTGGATGCGCTCGCGGAAAGCCTGCATGAGGGTGCTGCCGGTGAGCAGCAGCAGAGTCGCGAAGGCAGCTCCGACGATCGCCTCGACGAAGAAGTCGAGGTCGCCGATCTGGGCGAGTTGGCCCTGCGCGCTGGCCTTTTCAGTCTGCGTCAAAGTCCGGTGCGCGGAGTTCGCGAAGAGGTTGTCGATCGTATTGCTGATCGCTGCCGCCTGCGAGGCATCGGCGATGTTGACCTGATACGACAGCACGGTGCCGGTGTCGGCCGCTCTGGCCGTATCGAAGTAGTCATAGTTCATCAGGAGGAGCGACTGCTCGCGCGAGGGATTGTTGGGTAAGTCGAAGGTTCCGACGATGTCGAAAGTCCAATCCGAGCCGCCGTCCTTCTTCTGGGCGTTGAG
>JASHSR010000216.1 GCA_030038645.1 Gammaproteobacteria bacterium | reverse complement strand
AACCGCTGACCCCGCGTGCCCATGCCGAAGCGGCTCCCGTCCATCGTGAGCCCGAGCGCCTTGGCGTAGTCGCCGTTGCCGTCGGCGAGCATGAGCACCTTGTCGCCCGCGCCCGCCGACTTGCCCCAGGCGCTCATGACGAACACATCGTTCACCGCCATGCAGGCGACCGTATCCACGCCCTTCGCCTTGAGGTCGGCCGCGTGCTGCAGGAAGCCGGGCAGATGCTTGGCGCTGCAGGTGGGCGTGAAGGCGCCCGGCACGCAGAAGAGGACGACCTTCTTGCCCTTGAAGAGCTCGTCCGTCGAGATATCCCGAGGCCCATCCTGGGTCATGGTCTTCAGGGTGCCTTGCGGCATCCGCTCGCCCGCCTTGATTGCCATGGCGTCGTGATCCTTCTTTAGCGGCTCAATGTTTCTCGCCGGGGTTCTAGCTGTTCGCGACCGCGCGGGCCCGCAGGCTCCAGAAGGTCGCAAGGCGCATCAGCGTCGGATCGCCCGTGACGGCGTGGAAGGTCTTGATCGCGTCGGCTCTGTGCCCGGCCTTCAGCTGCGCGATGCCGAGAAGCAGCCGCGCCTGCGCCTCGTTGCGCACACCGCCCTTCATCAATCCCGCCGCGAGCGCGTCCACCGCCTTGTCGTACTGCTGGTAGCCAAGGTAGGCCATCCCCACCGCCACCTCCTTGTCGCCGGTCGCGGCCGACTCGGCCTCCGTCGCGAGCTTCGGGAGCGAGGACTGGTCGGTTGCGGCCAGCTTCTTGGCGTTCGCGAGCAGCCGATCGGCATGCTCGCGGTCGTGCTGGTCGGTGAAGACGTTCTTCCCGTAGCCCTTCTCGAGCACCTGCTCCGCATCGCCCGGCGAGCCTTGCTCGAGGGCGAGCTGTGCCATCTCGATGTACTGCTGCGGCTGAGTCATCGCATCCACGTCCATGGCGAGCCGGTAGATGTTGAGCATGTCCGTGTCGCTGCTCTCGGCCTGCCTCGAGCGGTAGAGCGAGTCCATCAGGTCCTGCCAGTACTCGGGCTTCGGGTAATACGTGACCAGCCGCTCGAGCGCGTGCGAGACGCAGGATTGATCGCTCAGCTTCACGCAGGAGCTCAGGACGATCTGCAGCTGCGGCTCCTTCGGCGTCGTGCCGGCCTTGATCTCATCGCTCACCAAATTGTCGGTGAATCGGTAGGCGTTGTGGTAATCGCCCTTGAGGTAATAGGCCTGGCTCACGAGCGTATCGGTGTTGCCGTTCGCGAAGCCGCCCTTGACCGCGCGCTCGCCGAACTGGGCGGCCTTGCCGTAGTCCTTGAGCTGATAGTAGATGCCCGCGATGTCCTGGACGCGCGCGTGCTCCATGGCCTCCGGCGTGAACCCGTCGCCGAGCGTCGCTTCCATGGACTTCGCCGCGTCGGCGTAATTGCGGGTCTTCACGTACGCGTACAGGGCGAGCTCGTTGATGATGTGCGTGTCGTACGGCGTCGGTTTCGACAGCGCCCGGGCCTTGTCGAGCTCCTCGAGCGCATCCTGGTACTTGCCCTGCTTCAAATCCTCGTTCGCCGCCCTCAAGGGCTTGGCGAACTCTCTCGACACCGTGGGCTTGTCCGCGCCGTGGGCCGGGACGAGCGCGAGGCTCAGTCCTCCTGCGATCAAAGTCGCGGCGAGGAGCGCCGCACCGGGCTGCAGTCTGTTCATGGTGAGCTTGACCGTATCGCACGCCCCCGCGCGGGGGCTACTGGTTGAATTCCGGCGTGTTGACGAAGCCGATCTTGATCATGTGGTTGCGCTGGGCCGCGGCGAGCACCTTCGCGACCACGTCGTACTTCGCGTGCCGGTCGGGGGCCAAGTGGATCTCCGGCTGCGGGTCCTTCATGGACTCGGTGCGGAAGTAGCTCTCGAGCGTCGGCATGTCCTTCACGACGTTGCCGTCCCAGACGATCGTCCCGTCGTAGTCGATCTCCAGATCGATGACCTCGGGCCGCTCCTGCGGCGGCGGAGGATTATTCGCGTTCGGCATGTCGAGCTTCACGGCATGGGTCATGATCGGCAGCGTGATGATGAGCATCACGAGCAGCACCAGCATCACGTCGATGAGCGGCGTGGTGTTGATGTCGACCATCTCCTCGTCGCCCGTGGTTCCAACCTGCATAGCCATCGTCGAGACTCTCCGCGTGAACTCAGTGCTGCATGGACAGGAACTGCTGGAGGCTGTTCTTGTCGGGCTCGGTGATGAAGCCCACCTTCACGATTCCGCCGCGCTGAATCGCGTACAGCACCCGCCCGATCGAGGCGTACTCCACGTCCTTGTCGGCGCGGATGTGGATCTCGGGCTGCGGCTTGATCACCGCCGAGTCCGCCACCTTCTGGATCAGCGTCTGCTCGTTCGGCACCAGCCGGTTATCCCAGTAGATATTGCCGTTCTCGGTCACCGCGATGACGATGTTCGAGGGCTTCGTCTGCGTCGGGATGTTCACGGCGTTCGGCAGGTTCACGTGAATGTTGTCCCGGATGACCGGGATGGTGATGAGGAAGATGATCAGCAGCACGAGCATCACGTCCACGAGAGGGGTCGTGTTGATCGTGGAGTTGAGCTGGGCGTCACCGTCGCCGCCGCCCGAGGTACCGACACTCATCGACATGGCTGTTTCCCGACTTGCGTTGCGCCGCCCGCCGCGCGGTGCTCGCGCGGGCTCGGGGGCGTGAGTCTCTCCCGGCCGACCCTCACTTGCGTCCCATGGCGGCTGTGGCCCCGGTGGGCGCGGCCTGAGCGGCGGGCCGCGTGCTGCTCGTCTCGCTCCCGACGCGCACCCCGCCGAGGAGGTAGGCGTGCAAGTCGCCCGAGAAGTTCCGCAGGCTCTCGATCACCATACGGTTGCGCCCGACGAGCCAGTTGTAGAGCAGCACGGCGGGCACGGCGACGACAAGACCCACGGCGGTCATCATGAGCGCCTCGCCGACGGGACCCGCCACCTTGTCGATGCTCGGCTGTCCGGAGACGCCGATGGAGACGAGCGCCTTGATGATGCCGTAGACCGTGCCGAAGAGGCCGACGAACGGCGCCGTGGAGCCGACCGAGGCGAGCAGTCCCATTCCGGTCTGCAGCTGGGTGTTCGACGAATTGACGGAGCGCTGCAGCGACATCGTGATCCACTCGTTGAGGTCGATGCGGTCCGTGAGGCGCCC
>JASHSR010000215.1 GCA_030038645.1 Gammaproteobacteria bacterium | reverse complement strand
CGTTGAGACGCAAACGTCGCGGCGGTGTCAGCTCTTCTCACGGAGCGCACGGCCCTAGAGTTGCGCGTGCACGCGCACGGCAACGATGGACACGGGTCCTCGGTCGCGGTTGTAACCGGGATTGGCGACCCATTGATAGTCGAGCGTCACGTGCAGAGCGGGGATGATCGCCCAGCTGTAGTACGTCTCGACGATGTCCTCGTGGCCGGGATGCGGCAGTTGCCCGTCGCCGATGAGGATACCGAGGCCGCCGTCAGCGAGATATCGCTGACGCTCGGCGGAGATCGTGTTCGCGACGCCGGCGAGACCGAGCGTGTCGGTGGGGCGGTGCCAGGGATTGCCCTGCAGTGACATTCCGAGCGATACGGTCCGATCGATGTCCGCGAAGTCATAGGTTTCGACATTGCCACCGGCGTCTCCGGCGCGCGCGAACACGCCAAGGTCGTCCGTGATCTGCTGCTCGAAGTCGAGCGAGACGCCATCGCGCTTGCGGTACTCCCGTACGGCCGCCGGGTCTGGGGCGGTGCCGGTCTCGATCCCGTAGTCGATCGCATCCTCAAGCAGCGCCATGCGGGCGTGGCTCTCGAACCCGGTCAGCGCGAGCTTGCCGGGACGCCCGAGGATCTCGTGCCGATGCTCCATCTCGAGATCGATTTGGTACTCGTCGCAGCAGGGCTCGAGGACCGGGCTGTTCGGCACGTTCGACAGGTCGAAGAGGCCCGCACGAAACGCCCAGGGCCCGGTGTACCACTCCCCTGCGGCTCCGACCGTGTACCCCCATGCATCCGCCGCGTAGTCGAAGCTGCCGGCGTCGATGACGGACCAGTTGAGAAAGTCCTGGCTCGGGTCGTGCGCGTAGCGGTTCGTGTCGAAGACATCCACGACCGAGAATTTCCCGAGCGTCACGACGATCCGGTCGGAGGACACGGCGCCCGCGAGCTGATTGGGACCGGCCTCGACGGCGGTTCTGTCGGCTCCAAGATTGAATGTCTGCCGCACGAACGCCCGCTGGAGGCGAAAGTACGGCGCATTGCGGCCTACCTTATACGCCTCCCCGCTCGAGAAGCCTGCAAGCCCGAGCGTGTCATCGAGGCCGAAGCCCTCGTCGGTCTCCGGATTGAGCCAGAGCTCTGCGTCCTTCCACAGCCGCGCGCCGAGGAACAGCGTCGCATCCGTGGTCTCGCGCCCCTCATCGGGAGTGAGACTATTCGGTCCACTGTACGGCGAATGAAACCCGTCCGTCTCCTGCTCGACGTACGTCGCCTGCCCATAGATCGCGAACGGGGATACGCCGGCGGTCTCGCCCGTGCTCGGCGCGGCCGTCGCCGGCGGGGAGTCTTGCGCCGGGACCGGCGGCGCGTTCGCCGCGCGCGCATGCGCTCCGCCAGCGAAGATCGGCGCGAGCACGGCGAGGACGGCCGCTCGACGCCAGCGGCCGTCTCGAGCGCAAGCCGGTGCCTCCCGCCATGCCGCCACGGATTCGCTCCTCTCGGTACCTCGGGCGATTGTGCCGCCCCACTATTTCAGATAGGCGTGCACCACATCGATGAGATGCCGCGCCCCGTTCGCGCGCTCGCGATCCCGATCCCGGGCGGGATCGGCGACGTGCAGGCGGATGTGGTCCTCGAGCAGCTCGGCCATCAGGCCGTTGGCCGCCCCGCGCACCGAGACGACGAGCTGCATCACCTTCGCGCAGTCCTCGCCGGCATCGAGGGCTCGCTCGATCGCCTCGACCTGGCCGCGGATGCGGCGCGCACGCTGCTTGAGCTTGATGTTTCCTTCGGTGGTATGGAGCACGGGCGAGCCCTCCTATATAGGGTAGGGGGTATAGTATACAGGGCAGTCGCCGGGACGGCCAATTTCGCGAAAGCGGTGGAGGGGGCCTCTGCGTCAGCGTGTCGAAATAGCGCCCGGAGGGCGCGCTCCCAGCGATTTGACCGACGCGCCCTCACGGGCGCGGCTATGACACGCTGACGCAGAGGCCCCCTCCACCGCTCATCGAGGCTGGTGGGGACTTCGGTAAGACCGACAGGGGAGGATCTGCGCTACTGCGCCGCGAGCGTGTCGGCGTGCGAGTAGGCGTCGTCCGCCTGCTCGTTGCGGCCCCGAGCGCGCAGCGAGTCGCCGATGAGCCGCCACGCGCGGGCCTGCGTGTGCGCATCGCCGGCCGCGAGCTGCAGCGCCTTGCGGCCCATGGAGCCCGCGAGCTCGTACTGGCCGTCGGCCTCGTGGGCCTCGCCGAGCATGATCCACAGGAGCGGATTTTCCGGCTCGATGCGCAGCGCACGCTCGACGGTCGCCTGCGCGAGCTGCGGATTGCCGTTCGCCGCTTCCTGCCGCGCGAGTCCAACGAGCGCCGCCGCTGCGGCTCCGAGGTGAAATTGCCTGGACGGCTGAGGCGGCGCGGGTACCGGCTGGGGCGGTGCGGGCGGTGGAGGAGCCGGCTTGGGCGCCGGCGCCGGCGGTGCCGCGCTTGGGGGAGGCGGCGCCGGCCGTACGACGCGCGCAGGCGCCGGCTGATACGGTGGGCCGACCAGACTCGCGCAGCCTGAGTCGAGCAGCGCCGCGAGGCTCATTGCAAGCAGCGCGGCCAGCGCCACCGGCATGCGTCCGGCGACCGGACGGTCACGGGACGCGTGACTCGCAGCCACACGGCCCAAAGCCGCACGGCTCGCGAGCATGACCCCTCGCCGCGCGCTCAATGCACGAGCCCCTTGAGCCACCGGCCCGCGCGCTGGAAGGCGTTTTGCACCGTGCTGCGCACTGCCGTGCCGAGCGACGCGCCGAGGCAGCCGGGCTTCAGCGGTGGATTCGTGCCCGGCGGCACCGGGAGCGTGACCAGATCGTCGGAGCACTGGGCGTCCGCGCGCAGGCCCGTCGGATAGTCGATGGTGACCTGCTCGAGCGAGTCCGGCATGGGCGCACTCCACGAGCTCGTCGAGATGTCGCCCATCAAGTGCGACCAGACCGAGAGCGCCCCGGTCTCGCCCGTGAACCCGGTCACCCGGTCATCGTCGTAGCCGACCCAGACGACAGCGAGATCGCTTCCCGAGAATCCCGCGAACCAGCTGTCGCGCTGGTCCGATGAGGTGCCCGTCTTGCCGGCAACGATGAGGCCCGGCGGGAGCACGGCACGCGAGGGCCGGCCGGTGCCGCGCTCGATCACCTGCTCGAGCATGCTGTCCACTTGGTAGACCACATCGGCTCGCGCGACAGGCTCGACTTCGACCGGGAACGCCTTGAGCGGCTTGCCGTCCGCGCTGATGACGGCGCGCACCGCGCGCAGCGTCGTGCGAAAGCCCCCGTTCGCGAGGCCGCCATAGAGCTGGGCGACCTCCAGGGGACTCAAGTCAACCGTACCGAGCAGCAGCGAGGGATTCTTGGGCGGCTCCTGCTCGAGTCCGAACTGCCCGAGCACGTGGATCACGTTGTCGAGGCCCACGTCCATGCCGACATTCACGGTCGCATCGTTGAGCGATTCGGCAAGCGCGCGCACGAGCGGCACGGGGCCTTCGTCCACGCGCGTGTAGTCCCTCGGCTGCCAGACCTTGCCGTTTGAGAGCTTGATGCTGACAGGCACGTCGTCGACGATGGTCGTCGCGTTGTAGCGTCCGCTCTCGAGCGCGGCGAGGTAGACGAAGGGCTTCACGAGCGAGCCGATCTGCCGGCGTCCGTCGAGCGCGCGATTGAAGCCGTCATAGCTCGAATCCCGCCCCCCGACGACCGCGACGACGTCGCCGCTCTGCGGAGCCGTGACGACGACGGCGCCCTGCAGCGTGGCGGGCGTCAGGCGCGCATCGGCGCGTGGCAGGCGGCGGCGGTCGAGCCGAGCGAGCTGGCGGTCGAGAATGCGCTCGGCATCCGCTTGCACCCGCGGATCGAGGTTGGTGAAGACTTCGAGTCCCGCCTCGGTGAGATCCTGCTCGCGGTAGTCGCGGCGCAGCGTCCGGCGCACCAGGTCGAGGTACGCCGGATAGTACGCGCCCGCCGTCTTCGCCGTGACGCCGAGCGGCCGCGCCTCGGCCATGTCGGCCTGCGCGCGCGAGATGACCTTCTGCTCGGCCATCTCATCCAGGACCAGGTTGCGACGCTTCAGCGCGCGGTCGGGGTGCCGGCGCGGATCGTAATAAGAGGGGCCGCGGACGATCGCGACGAGCGTCGCGACCTCGTTCAGGTCGAGCTCCGAGAGCGGCTTGCCGAAGTAGAACTCCGAGGCGAGCCCGAAGCCGTTGATCGCCCGGTCGCCGTCCTGCCCCAGGTGGATCTCGTTGATGTAGGCGTTCATCAGATCCGCCTTGCTGAAGTGCGCCTCGAGCGAGACCGCCATGATCGCCTCGCGGATCTTGCGGGCGGCGGTGCGGCGCGGCGAGAGGAAGTAGCTCTTCACCAGCTGTTGGGTGAGGGTGCTGCCGCCCTGCTCGATCGCGCCGTGGCGCAGATCCACCCACAGCGCGCGCAGCATGGCGAGCGGGTCGATGCCGTAGTTGGTGTCGAAATTGCGATCCTCGACGGCCTTCAGCGCCGCGGGCAGCAGCGGCGGCACCTCGGAGGGCGTGACGACGATGCGGTCCTGCCCATGAATGGGGAAGATGCTGCCGATCAGGAGCGGATCGAGGCGGATGATGGGCACCGCCTGTCCCGTCCCGTCGCGCAGGCTCGTGATGGCGCCATCGGCCGTGGTGATGGAGAGCAGCTCGGCGGCCCGCGCCTCGTCGGCGAAGCGCGTGGCACGCAGTCCCACGTCGATCTCCGCGCCCACCCGGCGGTACGTGCCCGTGCGGACCACGTCGTCCACGGGGCGATACGCGAGGCGGCGCAGCTCCGTCTCCACGTCGTTGCCGGAGAGCGGCAGGCCCACGTACAGCTCGAGAGGCGCGGCGTACACCTGCGCGGGCAGCGTCCAGCGGCGCCCCTCGAACTGGCGCGTCACCATGTGATCGAGCCGCACGACGTAGACCGCTGCGGCGATTGCGCCCAGCAACACCCCCGCAATGATCAGCCAGCGGATCTTCACGTCAGATGCAGATTTCCTCGGCAGGCTCGCGCAGATTGTACCGCGAGCTCATCACATACCCGTACGCGCCGGCATTGGCGATCGCGAGGATATCCCCCTCGCGCGCGGGCGGCAGCAGCCGGTCGTGGCCCAGGCTGTCGCCACTTTCGCAGATCGGCCCGACGACGTTCACGAGCTCGGTCTCCTCGCGGTCGAGCCGCGTGAGGTTGACGATCTCGTGATACGCCCCGTAGAGCGCGGGCCGGATGAGCGAGTTCATGCCGGTCGCGACCCCGACGTACTTGAGGTCGCCCTTCGTCTTGACTTGCGTCACGCGCGCGAGCAGCACGCCGGCCGCCGCGACGACGTAGCGCCCGGACTCGAGCCACAGCTCGAGCGGCGGATGGGCTGCCCGGATGCGCCCGAGCGCGGCGTCGAGCCTCTCGAGGTCGACTCCGCTCTGCTCGGCCCGCTCCGGGACGCCGAGGCCGCCACCCACGTCGAGGACCCGCACCGCGGGGAAGCGCTCGGCGATCTCGGCGAGCAAGGTGCCGTTGCGCTCCCAGTTCGAGATGTCGAAGATGCCGCTGCCGCTGTGCGCGTGCAAGCCGACGATCTGCGCGTCGGCCTCACGCGCGAGGCGGGCGAGCGTGTCGAGCTCCGCGAGGGGCACGCCGAATTTCGAGTGCGCTCCGGCGGTTCGCACGTGGCGGTGATGCCCGCGGCCGATGCCGGTATCGATCCGCACGAACACCTGCCGTCCGGCGAACAGGCCCCGCCAGGCCTCGAGCGGGTACAAGCCGTCGAGCGTCAGGCGCACGCCCTGCTCGAGCGCCCAGGCGTACTCGTCGCGACTCGCGAAGCTCGGCGTGAACAAGATGCGCTCGCGGGCTGCGGGCGCGACCTCGAGCACTCGCTCGACTTCCCCGCGCGACATGCAGTCGAAGTCGAGATCCGCCGCATACAGCTCCCGCAGCACCCGGGGGTTCGCGTTTGCTTTCACGGCGTAGAGCACGCGTGCGATGGACTTCAGCTCCCGCAAGCGCCGCGCCGACTCGCGGACGGTCTCGAGATCGTAGACGTACGCCGCCTGGCGGTTGCCGAGTGCCCGGACGAGCTCGGCGCGCTTGCGCGACCACCAGGCCGGTGGCCGCGCCGCCTCGGTGGCCTGGCGCGCGAACAGCTGCTCCCACGTGGGTCCGAGCACACGGTCGCCCGGGGTGGGACGGATCAGCAGCTCGTGCAGCTGGTCGACGAGCCGGTCGCCCTGGCTCTCGTCCACGACGAACGTGAAGTTCAGATCGTTCGCCGCCTGGCTCACGAGGTAGATCTTCTGCTCCGCGAACAGCTCGAACGCCTCGCCGAGCTGGTGCAGGATCGCGCGGATGTTGCGTCCCACGAGGCTCACGGAGGCGCACGGCCCGATCAGCTGCGCCCGGCAGATCCTCGAGAGGTCGGCGATCACCTCCTCGAGCGTCGCTGCGTCCAGCGCGTTCGCGGCGGGGTCGAGCGTGACGGTGACGTTGGTCTCGGAGGTGGAGACGAGATCGACCGAGAGGCCGTGGTCCTTGAACACTTGGAAGGCGTCCGCGAGGAAGCCGACCTGATGCCACATGCCGGGGCTGTCCATCGCGACGAGCGTGATCCCCTTCTTGATGCACACCGCCTTGACCTGCGCCGACTCGCTCGCCGCGCCGCTGATCACCGTTCCCTCGAGGTCGGGGTACTGCGTCGCGTATACGTGCAGCGGAATCTGGTACTGCCGGACGGGCAGGATGCAGCGCGGGTGCAGCACCTTCGCGCCGTTGCTCGCGATCTCCTGCGCCTCGTCGTAGTGCAGCGCGCGCAGCAGCCGCGCCGTCGGCGTCGAGTGAGGATTCGCGCTGAACATGCCGGGAACGTCGGTCCAGATCTCGAGCCGTTGCGCCTCGAGCTTCGCCGCGAGATAGGCGGCGGAGGTGTCCGACCCGCCGCGGCCGAGCAGGACGGTGTTGCCCTCCGCGTCGCTCGCGATGAATCCCTGAGTGACGAGCACCGGCGCGAGATGCGACAGGCGCTCCTCGAGCTTGCGGTCCGGCGCGAAGCCGCACGTCGCGGAGAGCACGCTCGCCTTGACGGATGCGCCGCGGCGCGCCTCGGCCGTGAGGAGCGTGCGCGCATCGATCCACTCGACCGGAAGCCCCTGCTCGCGCAG
>JASHSR010000022.1 GCA_030038645.1 Gammaproteobacteria bacterium | reverse complement strand
CTTGACGGACTCCGTCAACGCGATGGCGACGAACCTCACGGGCCAAGTCCGCAACATCGCCGAGGTCACGACCGCCGTCGCCCGCGGCGACCTCTCGCGCAAGATCACGGTGGACGTGAAAGGCGAGATCCTCGAGCTGAAGAACACGATCAACACCATGGTCGATCAGCTGAACGGATTTGCGGCCGAGGTGACGCGCGTCGCGCGCGAAGTCGGTACGGAAGGAAAGTTGGGCGGCCAGGCCATCGTGCCGGGCGCGGCGGGCACGTGGAAGGACCTCACCGACAACGTCAACTCCATGGCGAGCAACCTGACCGGCCAGGTCCGCAACATCGCGGAGGTCGCGACCGCCATCGCCCGCGGCGATCTCTCGCGCAAGATCACGGTCGACGTGCGCGGCGAGATCCTGCAGCTGAAGGAGACCATCAACACCATGGTCGATCAGCTGAACGGATTTGCCGCCGAGGTCACGCGCGTCGCGCGCGAGGTGGGCACCGAGGGCAAGCTCGGCGGCCAGGCGGTCGTTCCGGGCGTCGCGGGCACCTGGAAGGACCTCACCGACAACGTCAACGTGATGGCCGCGAACCTCACGAACCAGGTGCGCGGCATCGTAAAGGTGGTCACCGCCGTTGCGAACGGCGACTTGCGCCAGCGGCTCACCGTCGAATCGAAGGGCGAGGTGGCGGCGCTCGCCGACACCATCAACAGCATGACGGACACGCTCGCGATCTTCGCGGACCAGGTGACGACGGTCGCCCGCGAGGTCGGCGTGGAGGGTCGGCTCGGCGGCCAGGCGCACGTGCCCGGCGCGGCGGGGACCTGGAAGGATCTCACCGCGAACGTGAACCTGCTCGCGGCCAACCTCACCACCCAGGTGCGCGCGATCGCGGAGGTCGCGACCGCCGTCACCAAGGGCGATCTCACTCGCTCGATCCAGGTGGAGGCGCGCGGGGAGGTGTCCGACCTCAAGGACAACATCAACGCGATGATCGGAAACCTGCGCGCGACCACGGAGCGCAACACCGAGCAGGACTGGCTCAAGACCAATCTCGCCAAGTTCAGCCGCATGATGCAGGGCCAGCGCGACCTGGTCACCGTCGGTCAGATGCTGCTCTCCGAGCTCGCGCCGCTCGTCAACGCGCAGCAGGGCGTCACCTACGTCATCGACACGCTGAACGGCACGCCGTGCCTCAAGCAGCTCGCCACCTACGCCGATCCCAACGCGGACACGGAGCCGCGCCGCTACCGCCTCGGGCAGGGCCTCGTCGGCCAGTGCGCGGCCGAGAAGCAGCGCATGCTGCTCACCGACATTCCGGCGGACTCCATTCGCGTGCGCTCGGGGCTGCTGCAGGCCGTGCCGCGCAACATCATCGCCCTGCCGGTCCTGTACGAAGGGCAGGTGAAGGCCGTCATCGAGCTCGCCTCCCTGCACGAGTTCACCGCCTCGCACCTCGCCTTCCTCGAGCAGCTGACAGGCAGCATCGGCGTGGTGCTCAACACGATCGAGGCGACGATGCGCACCGAGGGACTGCTGCAGCAGTCTCAACAGCTGGCCACCGAGTTGCAAACTCAACAGAAGGAGCTGCAGCAAACCAACGAGGAGCTCGCGACCAAGGCGCGCCTGCTCGCCGAGCAGAACGCGGAGGTCGAGCGCAAGAACCAGGAGATCGAGCTCGCGCGCCGCGCGCTCGAGGACAAGGCGACGGAGCTCGCGCTCACCTCGCGCTACAAGTCGGAATTCCTCGCAAACATGTCGCACGAGCTGCGCACGCCGCTCAACAGCATCCTCATCCTCGGCCAGCAGCTCGCCGAGAACGGCGACGGCAACCTGACGCCGCGGCAGGTGGAGTTCGCGAAGACCATCCACGGCGCCGGTACCGACCTGCTGAACCTGATCAGCGACATCCTCGATCTCTCCAAGATCGAGTCCGGCACCGTCACGGTCGAGTGCGAGGAGCTCGCCTTCACGCACCTGCGTGAGACGATCGAGCGCAACTTCCGCCACGAGGCCGAATCGCGCGCGCTCTCTTTCTCGACGAACTTCGACCCGCACCTCGGCCGCGCGCTGACGACCGACTCCAAGCGCCTGATGCAGGTGCTGAAGAACCTGCTGTCGAACGCCTTCAAGTTCACCGATCACGGCGGCGTGCGGCTGCACGTCGGCGTCGCGACGGGCGGCTGGAGCGCCGATCACCCGATCTTGAGCCAGGCGCAAACCGTCGTCGAGCTCTCCGTGAGCGATACGGGCATCGGCATTCCGCCCGAGAAGCAGAAGATCATCTTCGAGGCGTTCCAGCAGGCCGACGCCGGCACCGCGCGCAAGTACGGCGGCACCGGGCTCGGGCTCGCGATCAGCCGCGAGCTCGCCCACCTCTTGGGGGGCGAGATCCGCCTGAGCAGCGTGCCGGGCAGCGGCAGCACGTTCACGCTGTATCTGCCGCTCGTCCACATGGGGCCGGCGTACGCGCGCAACGCGCCGCAGCGCGAGCTCGGCGCGAGCCCGGCGCCCGCGCCCTTCCAGCCGATCGTGCTGCCGGCCGCGCGGGCGGAGGACATTCCGGACGACCGCGAGAGCCTACAGCCGGACGACACCGTCCTGCTCATCGTCGAGGACGACTCGCACTACGCCCGCGTGCTGCTCAGTCTCGCGAGGGACCACGGCTTCAAGGGCCTCGTCGCCAAGACGGGCGCCGAGGCGCTCGCGCTCGCGCGCAAGCACAGGCCGACCGCCGTGTCGCTCGACGTCTTCCTGCCCGACATGCTCGGCTGGACGGTGCTCAACCAGCTGAAGCGCGATCCGGCGACGCGCCACATCCCGGTGCAGATCCTCACGGTCGAGGAGGAGCGCCAGTACGGGCTCGAGCGCGGCGCGTTCGCTTATATGAACAAGCCGCTCACGACGGACGGGCTCGAGACGGCGCTCGAGCGCATCAAGGCCTTCTCGCGCCAGGAGGTGCGTCGGCTCCTCGTCGTCGAGGACGATCCCGGCGAGCGGCTGTCGATCGAGGAGCTCCTGCGGCACGACGACGTGGAGATCACGGCCGTCGGCACGGGCGGGGAGGCGCTCGCCGCGATGCGCGAGCGCGGGTTCGACTGCATCGTGCTGGACTTGAAGCTCCCGGACATGTCCGGCTTCGAGCTGCTCTCGGAGGCGCAAGCGGACGAGCGCTTGAGGAGCACGCCGATCGTCGTCTTCACGGGCCGCGAGCTCACGGAGGCCGAGGAGAGCGAGCTGCGCAAGAAGGCGAAGAGCATCGTCTTGAAGGGCGTCCGCTCGCCCGAGCGCCTGCTCGATGAGACGGCGCTGTTCCTGCACCGCGCGATCGCCGACCTTCCGCCCGCCAAGCAGCGCATGATCGAGGAGCTGCACGAGAGCGACGAGGCCCTGCGCGGCCGCAACGTCCTGGTGGTCGACGACGACATCCGCAACATCTTCGCGCTCAACAGCCTGCTCGAGCGGCACAGCATGGAGGTCATGAGCGCCACCAACGGTCAGGACGCCATCAAGCTCATCGAGGCGACCTGCGACCTCTCGCTCGTGCTGATGGACATCATGATGCCCGAGATGGACGGGTATGAGACCATCCGGCGCATCCGCGACAATCCGCAGTCCCGCCTGCTGCCGATCATCGCGCTCACGGCGAAAGCCATGAAGGGGGACCGCGAGAAGTGCCTCGAGGCCGGCGCCTCGGACTACGTCGCGAAGCCGGTCAACACCGAGCAGTTGCTGTCGCTCGTGCGCACGTGGCTGCACAGATGAGCGGCGCCACCCGAGGGTTACGACACAGGCGGGCGTGAGCGTGCGGACGTCGGGAGAGTCCAGCGGCGTCAACATCCTGCTGGTCGACGACCAGCCCGCGCGACTCATGTCCTACGAGTCCATCCTCAAGGACCTCGGCCACAACCTCGTGCGCGCGAGCTCCGGCCTCGAGGCGCTCGAGAAGCTGATGATCCAGGACTACGCGCTCATCCTGCTCGACGTGAGCATGCCCGGCATCGACGGCTTCGAGACGGCGAGCCTGATCCACGAGCATCCGCGGTTCGAGCACACGCCGATCATCTTCATCTCCGGCGTGAACGTGAGCGAGCTCGATCGGCTGCGAGGCTACAAGGCCGGAGCCGTCGACTACGTCCACATCCCCGTGGTGCCCGAGATCCTGCGCGGGAAGGTCGCCGTGCTCGTCGAGCTTTACTGCAAGCGGCGCGAGCTGCAGTCGCTCAACCGCGCGCTCGAGCGCGCGAACGCCGATCTCGCCGAGGCCAACGCGGCGCTGCAGGCGGAGAAGACCCGCGAGCTCGAGGAGCTCAATCGAGACTTGAAGCGCGCCAACGCGGAGCTCGAAGCCACGAACCGCGCCTTGCAGGCCGAGGTCGCCGAGCGCTCGCGCATCGAGCGGCGGCTGAAGCAGGCCGACCGCCACAAGGACGAGTTCCTCGCCATGCTCGCGCACGAGCTGCGCAACCCGCTCGCGCCGATCCGCAACGCCGTCGAGATCATGCGGACCAAGCCCTCCACGGACCCGCAGCTCGCCTGGACGCGCGAGGTGATCGAGCGGCAGCTCGGCTCGCTCACGCGGCTCGTGGACGATCTGCTCGACGTGTCGCGCATCACGCGCGGGAAGATCAACGTCTCCCGCGAGCCGCTCGAGCTCGGCACGATCGTCCGCCGCGCCGTCGAGACGGCGCAGCCGCTCTTGTCGGAGAAGCGGCAGCATCTCGAGCTCGAGGTGCCGGACGGCGCCGTGAAGGTGCAGGGCGACCTCACGCGGCTCACTCAGATCGTCGGCAACATCCTCTCGAATGCCGCGAAGTACACGGACGCCGGCGGCCGCATCGAGCTTTCCGCGCGCGCCGCGGGCCGCTCGGTCGAGATCCGCGTGCGGGACACCGGCATCGGCATTCCGGCCGATCAGCTGCCGAGGATCTTCGATCTGTTCACGCAGGTGGAGCGAGGCACCGAGTGGGCCCCCGGCGGCCTCGGCATCGGACTCGCGCTGGTGCGCAGGCTGGTGGAGCTGCACGGCGGCACGGTCGCCGCGCACAGCGACGGCCCCGGGCGCGGCAGCGAGTTCATCGTGCGACTGCCGCGCCCGGAATCGGGCCCGGCGCCGGCGAGGCTTTCCGGCTCGCCTCGGCTGGACGAGAGTGCGCCGTGCGGCGACCCGATCGGCGGCGACCCAATCGGCGGCGACGCAATCGGCGACGACTCGATCAACGGCGACGAGGGCTCACCGTGCGATCGCCGGATGAGCCGCCGCATACTCATCGTGGACGACAACCGCGATGCGCTCGAGAGCCTGACGGCGCTCATGGAGTTGGCTGGCCACATCGTGCGCGCCGCGCCCGACGGTGAGCTCGCGCTCGAGCTCGCGGCGAGCTTCCGCCCGAGCGTCGTGCTGCTCGATCTCGGCCTGCCGAAGCTCGATGGCTACGAGGTGGCGCGCCGTATCCGCGCCGAGCCCTGGGGCACGCCCATGGTGCTCATCGCGCTCACGGGCTGGGGCCAGGACGAGGACCGGCGGCGCACGCGCGAGAGCGGCTTCGATTCGCACATGGTCAAGCCGCTCGATCTCGAGGTGCTCACCGACTTTCTCGCCCGCCTGCCCCCCGACGTTACGCATTCTTAATGCCCCTGTAAGTCCGTTGACAGGGTGCGATCGCTATGGTGAGACCGTCGCACGACCGTCACGGATCACGAATTGCGCTTCAACATTCTCCGCCCTGTCGCCCTCGCGGCAGTCGCTTGCGCTTTGATGAGCGCGGTGGCGCTTCCGGCACATACCTCGTCCAGCGCGACATCGTCCGCGACGGTCACGGCGCGTCCGCCTCTCGAGGCCGTGCCCGCCGCTCCCATCACCCGCGCGCAGCAGGCGCGCACGCGCCAGTGCGACGACGAGGCGAAATCGAGACGGCTGCGCGGCGAGAAGCGCGAGGCCTTCATCAAGAGCTGCTTGGCGCCTCGGCGCGCGGCGGCCGCGCGCCCCTCACGCTGAGCTGAACTCGAGCACGACCCGCAGTCCCGGATGGTTGTCCTCGAGCGCGAGCTGCGCATGGTGCAGCCTCGCGATCGCCGCGACGAGGCTCAGGCCCAAGCCCGTGCCTGAGGTGGATGCCGCCGCCGGCAGTCTCACGAACGGCTGCAGCACGTGCGTGCGCTCGCTCTCCGGAATGCCGGGGCCGTTGTCCGCGACCGTGAGCCGCGAGCTCGGGCCGACGCGCTCCGCCTTCACCTCGATGCGCCCGCCCGCGGGTACGTATTTGAGCGAGTTCTCGACGAGATTGGCGACGACCTGCGCGAGCAGCTGGCGATTGCCGCGCACGTCGCATTCCGCGTCCGTCTGAACGGTGAGCTGCAGCTGGCGCTCGCGCGCCGCGGGCTCGTACAGATCGGCCATGTCCGATGCGAGCTCCGCCAGATTGACGGCCGCGCTGTTCGCGACGGAGATCGCCGACTCGGCCTGGGCGATCTGCAGCAGGGTCGTCAGCGTGCGCTGGACGTGCTCGAGCTCCTGCAGGGACGCCTCGACGCCCTCCCGCACGGCCTCGTCGGCGGTGGGATTGCGCACCGCGTCCTCGAGGCGGCCCCGCAGCCGGTAGAGCGGAGCGCGCAGGTCGTGCGCGGCGCTGTCGAACGTGGCGCGCAGCACCTGCGTCTTCTCCGCGAGGCGGTCCACCATGTAGTTGACCGCCTGCGCGAGCATGTCGAACTCGTCCCGCGAGCCCGTGACCGGCAGGCGCCGCGACAGATCGCCGCCCACGATCGCATCGCACGTCTCGGCGGCGCCCTGCACTCGGCGGGTGAGCCGCCGGCTGAGCCAGCTGCCGGTGAGCACGCCGATGAGCGCCGTGAGCCCGATGCCCCAGAGCGTCGCCTTGCGGAACGTCGCGATGAACCGGTCCTGCTGGCTCACGTCCATGCCGACGAGCAGCCGGTGTCCGTCCGGCAGCAGCATGACGCTCGCGCGTACCGGATGCCGCACCGGATCGTCGTTGGGCCCGCGGGCCTCGATGCTGAACTGGGTCCAGCGCTCCGCCGGAACGCCGTTGAACGGCCAGTTCGCGAGGTTGCCCCCCTCCTTCGCGAGGCTGCTGTCGACTAGCAAGTAGACCGCGCCGGTACGGCCCCAGCTGTCCGAGCGCCACGTGAGCTCGTCGGCGAGCCCGCTCAAGCCGCCGCGGCGGTATTCGTCGGTGAGCCCTTCCACCTCCGCCGTGATGACAGCATCGATCTCGTTGTTGAGCACCGTCTTGGTGAGCAGATAGATGGCGACGAGCAGGACGCTCACGCCCAGCGTGAAGATCACGCCGAACCACAGCGCGAGCCGGAAGGCCGACGTCCTAAGCGGATTGATCTTCATCGCGGATCACGTAGCCGGTGCCGCGGATCGTATGGATGAGAGGCTTCGCGAAGCCCCGGTCCACCGCCTGGCGCAGCCGGCTCATGTGCACGTCGATCAGGTTCGTCTGGGGATCGAAATGCAGATCCCACACCCGCTCGAGCAGCATGGTGCGCGTGACGACCTGGCCGGCGTGGCTCAGGAGAAATTCGAGCAGCTTGAACTCGCGCGCAGTGAGCTCGATCTCGCGGCCGCCGCGCGTGACGCGGCGGCTGAGCAGGTCCATCTCGAGGTCGGCGACTTAGAGGCGCGTGGGCGCATTGTCCGGGCTCGCGCTCCGGCGCAGCAGCGCCTCGATCCGCGCGAGCAGCTCGGAGAACGCGAATGGCTTGGTGAGGTAGTCGTCGCCGCCCGCCTTGAGGCCCTGTACGCGGTCGTCGACGGTGCCGAGCGCGCTCAAGACCAGCACCGGCGTGCGCACGCCCTGCTCGCGCAGGAATTTCACCAGCGCGAGCCCGTCCATGTGGGGCAGCATGCGGTCCGTGACGATGAGGTCGTACCGACCCTCCACCGCCCGGGAGAGCCCGTCCCGGCCGTCCCCCGAATGGTCGACCGCATACCCGCTCTCGCGCAGCCCTTTCAGCAGGAACTGCGCGGCTTCCTGATCGTCCTCGATGAGCAGCAGGTGCACGGAGGAAATATTACCCTTGACTCCAGCCATGATCCTGCTTCGCTCCGTCCACTGTCATTATATCCAGCTGTGCGGCCCGCAGTGGCGAGCCGCGCCGAGCGGCCTGCAGCGCCGAAGAGGCCTGCGCAGCGGAAAGCCTCTGCCGCACGCTGTCGAAGCCGCCCCGGAGGGGCGCCCCGCTGGGGCGCGTCCAACAGCGTGCGGCAGAGGCTTTCCGCTGCGCAGGCCCTCCCACCGCCATCGGTTCGCTCACCACTTCTTTGGGAGCCTTTTGCCGAACCACAACCCCGATGTAGGGTCGCGTACCGCTGCGCCTTGACGACATGACATCGATTCTCACGACGGGCGAGCTGCTGCGCGAGGGGCTCCGCCGGCTCGCGCCGGCGCTCGAGCAGCCGCAGCTCGACGCGGAGCTGCTGCTCGCCCACGTCCTGCAAACGCATCGCGCCCGCTTGGCATCGCACCCCGAGGAAAGACGCGAGCCGCACGAGCGCGTCCTGTACCTCGCGCTGATCGAGCGCCGGGCCGCGGGCGAGCCGCTCGCCTATCTCGTGGGCCGCAAGAGCTTCTGGTCCCTCGAGCTCACGGTCGGGCCGGGCGTCCTCGTGCCGCGTCCGGAGACGGAGCTGCTCGTGGAGCGGGCGCTCGCCCTGTGCTCGGAGGCGGCCGCCGACGCCGCCGACCTCGGAACCGGCTCGGGCGCGATCGCGCTCGCTTTGGCGCGCGAGCGGCCGGGCTGGCGCATCGCCGCGACCGACCTCTCGGAGGAGGCGCTGCGCGTCGCGCGCCGCAACGCGGGCGACCTGCGCATCGGCAACGTCGAGTTTCTCGCCGGAGACTGGTTCGCGCCGCTCGCGGGACGCAGGCTCCATCTGGTGCTGAGCAATCCGCCCTACGTCTGCGGCGACGATCCGGCGCTGCGCGCGCCGCCTCTGCAGTTCGAGCCGAGCATGGCCCTCGCGGCCGGCCCGGACGGCCTCGCGCATATCCGGCGAATCGTCCGCGACGCGCCGAGTCACCTGCGGCGCGGCGGTTGGCTGCTCCTCGAGCACGGCGCGACGCAGGCTGCGGACGTGGCGCGCGAGCTTGTCGTGCATGGCTTCAGTCACGTACGCTCGCATCGCGACCTTGCCGGACGCGAGCGCATGACCGAGGCCCGCTGGGGGTAGGATGAACGTACGATTCGAGACATCGCACGGGGATTTCACCGTCGAGCTCTATGCCGCCGAGGCGCCGGAGACCGTCGAGAACTTCCTGCGCTACGTAGACGAGCGGCACTTCGATGGGACGGTGTTCCATCGCGTAATTCCCGGCTTCGTCATCCAGGGAGGCGGCCTCACCGCCGACCTCGAGCAGAAGCCGACCCGCGAGCCGATCCGCAACGAGGCGGACAACGGGCTGAAGAACAAGCGCGGCACCCTCTCGATGGCCCGCACCAACGACCCGCACAGCGCCACCTCGCAGTTCTTCGTCAATCTCGCGGACAACGACTTCCTCGACCGCAAGTCGGGCCAGGACGGCTACGCCGTCTTCGGCCGCATCGTCGACGGCATGCCCGTGATCGACGAGATCGCGGCGGTGAAGACGGCTCGCCGCAAGGGCCACGACGATGTTCCCGTCGAGGATGTCGCCGTCGTGTCCGCGCGCCGGATCGACCAAGCGTAGCGCGCCGGCGCGGCTCGCGCGGATTGCTCACGACGGGCTCGGACGGCTTGCTCAGAACGCTCGTCCGGGCCGCTCTTCTGTTCGTGCTGCTCACCGCGGCGCCCGTCGTGGCGCTGCGCTGGTGCAATCCGGTGACGAGCGCCTTCATGCTGCGTGCCCGCATCGACGCGGCGCTCGCGCACGACCGCGGCTACCGCACGCAATACGTCTGGGTGGACCTCGAGCAGATCTCGCCCAACGCGGCCCTCGCCGTGATCGCCTCGGAGGACCAGCGCTTCCCCTTCCACGCGGGATTCGACTTCAGGTCGATCCGCCAAGCGGTGCGGGCGAGCGAGCGGGGGAAACGCCTGCGCGGCGCGAGCACCATCTCGCAGCAGGTGGCGAGGAATCTGTTCCTGTGGTCCGGCCGCAGCTACGTGCGCAAGGCGCTCGAGGCCTGGTTCACCGTGCTGCTCGAGGCCTGCTGGCCGAAGGAGCGCATCCTCGAGGTCTATCTCAACATCGCCCAGTTCGGCCGCGGGGTCTACGGCGTCGAGGCCGCCTCGCGCAGGTTCTTCCACGAGCCCGCCACCCGCCTCACGCGCGACCAGGCCGCGCTGCTCGCAGCCGTGCTGCCGAACCCTCTGCTGCTGCGGGTCGCGAGCCCTTCGCGCTACGTCCTCGAGCGGCGCGACTGGATCGTGGGACAGATGCGCCGACTCGGCGGCGACGCCTATCTCGAGACCGTCGAGAGCCCGCCGCGGCGCTGAGACGCCGCACGGCCTCGTCTTACTCGCTCGCGCCGCCGCGGATCGCGCAGCGGGAGCG
>JASHSR010000214.1 GCA_030038645.1 Gammaproteobacteria bacterium | reverse complement strand
GAAGGGGCTCGAGCCGTACAGCCGCGGCTACTACATCAACACCGAGCCGGCCGAACGCGAATATCAAGCCGGCCTCGGTTTGAGGACCCCTCCGTGCCATTATTCCAAAATGCCTCATTTGTCCCGAAAATGCGCTGCCGAGGAGTACTCGCCGCACTCGAGCGAGTTCATGAGCGTCGGTTTCATTGAAGAGGGAGATACGCATGATTCTAAGTCTACGCAGAGCGAAGGTGACGGATGCCGCTGCTGCCGGGGAAATCTGCTACCAAGCCTTTAAGACGATCGCGGAGGCACACGGCTTCCCACCGGATTGTCCGAGTGCGGAGGTGGGGACGGTTCTGCTCGCCGGGTTCTTGAGCCATGAGCAGATCTTCGCCGTTGTCGCCGAAGTCGACGGACGGATCATCGGCAGCAACTTCCTCGACGAGCGTAATGCGGTAAGCGGCGTCGGACCGATCACGATCGACCCGGCGCTGCAGAACGACGGTGCCGGCCACGCGCTCATGCAGGCGGTAATGCGGCGCTCGCAAGAGCGAGGGTTCCCCGGGATCCGCCTGGTGCAAGCGGGCTACCACAACCGCTCCCTCGCGCTCTATCTGAAGCTCGGCTTCCAGGTACGGGAGCCATTGGTGTGCTTGCAGGGACGCGCTGCCGGCAAGTCCACGGCAGGCTATCCGGTGCGGCCGGCTACCACCCAGGATCTGGAAGCCTGCAACCGGCTCTGTCTCCGCGTGCACGGACACGAGCGAAGCGGCGAGCTCGCAGACGCGATTACCCAGGGAACGGCTCGCGTCGTGGAGCGCTCAGGGCGTGTAACAGGCTACGCCACGTCGATTGCGTATTTCGGCCATGCAGTCGCCGAGACCAACGACGACCTGAAAGCGCTGATTGGCGCCGCCGAGTCCTTTCCGGGTCCCGGGTTTCTCGCTCCGACCCGTAACACGGAGTTGGTGCGTGGGTGCCTCAGCGAAGGCCTGCGCATCGTCCACACGATGACCCTGATGACGATCGGCCTCTACAACTCACCCGCTGGTGCATGGCTGCCATCGATCATTTACTGAGGGAGCGAGCCCGTGGAAGCGCGCTCGACTGCGGACCCGGCTCGGCGTGAGGAATCGGGCGTACGTCGTGTCGTACAGCACATCGGCCGCCGGCGCGCTCACCCTTCGGCCTCCTGCCCACCCTTCCCCCTCCTTCCGTGAGACGTTGGGCAAAGTGAGGGCGCCGCTCAGTGCGGCAGGATGGTCGCTCCGCCGCACCGGTCGCTCGGGAACGCCGACGCGTAAAACTACGGCGCGGGGACGCGTCTGCGGTCGGCACGAAGAAGTCACGAGGGGAAGTCGATGAAATTCGGACAAGCGTGGCTCGGCGCGGCGATCGCGGCGATCGCGCTGGTGTGTGCGCGGCCTGCGGCCGCGCAGATCGGAGTCGTTTCGGTGACGGGCGGGCGCGTGGAAGGCGTCACGGCCAACGGCGTCACCTCGTTCAAGGGCATCCCGTTCGCGGCGCCGCCGGTGGGCGCCTTGCGCTGGCGGGCGCCGCAGCCGGTGAGACCGTGGAGCGGCATCAAGAAAGCGGACCACTTCGGCCCGAGCTGCATGCAGGATCCGAAGGCCCTGAAGCATGTCTACGGCGCGCCCGCGGCGATGAGCGAGGATTGTCTGTACCTCAACGTCTGGACGCCGGCTCGATTCGCACGCGCGCGACGGGCGGTGATGGTCTGGATCTACGGTGGTGGATTCACCGGAGGGTCCACGAGCCAGCCGGTCTACGACGGCACACGGCTCGCGACGAAGGGGGTCGTGCTCGTGAGCATCGCGTACCGAACAGGCGCGCTCGGCTTCCTGGCGGACTCCGAGCTCAGCGTCGAATCGCCCCATCACACCTCCGGAAACTACGGCCTGCTCGATGTGATCGCTGCTCTCCGATGGGTCCGTGGGAACATCGGAAAGTTCGGAGGTGACCCCTCGCGCGTGACGATCTTCGGTCAATCCTCGGGTGCGGGCATGGTCGCGGCGCTCGCCGTATCGCCCCTTGCCAAGGGCCTTTTCCAGCGTGGAATCGCAGAGAGCAGCAGCGGCCCGATCGCCGTGCAAAACGAGAAGGGCATCAGCGTCCCACCGGTGGCCTCCGCAGAGACAGTCGGGCGGCGCTTTCTTGCGGCAGTTGGAGCCCACGACATCGCAGCGGCGCGCGCACTTCCAGCGGAAGCTCTCGTGGCAGCACAGGCCCGTGGGGCTCGCTTTTATCCGCTGCCGGACGGCTATGTCCTCCCGGACAACTTGCACGAGCACGAGCTCTCCCAAGCGGGCCGATTCAACGACACTCCACTGCTTCTGGGCACCAACGCGGACGAGGGGAGACTCCTTGTGCCTCCGGGTATGACGCCCGCGAAATTCGACGCACTGATCCGAGCGAAATTTGGCTCATACGCCAACGCGATTCTCACACTGTACCCTCATGCGACCGACGAGCAGGCTGAACAGGCGGCGAGGGACCTGTTCCGGGACTCGGTCATAGCGTATGGCACCCTGACCCTCGCACGCCTGTATTCGCGGGAGGGCACCGACAAGGTGTACCTCTATTACTTCGACCGCCGCTCGCCCCAGTCCTCGTTCGGGCCGGTCCACGCCGACGAGTTGGGCTACGTGTTCGGCACCCTCGGTAGCCATGCTCCTTTTTGGCATAGTCCGCCGGGGTCCGGAGACGAGGCGCTCTCGAGCCTGATGCAGAACTATTGGGCCAACTTCGCGCGGACGGGCAATCCGAACGGCCCAGGACTGCCGCACTGGCCGGCATTCAGTGCATCGTCGCAGCGGGTCATGTATCTCGACGCGCATCCCCATGCCGGCCCGGTGCCGAACCTGCGGAAGCTCAAGGTGCTCGACGCCTACTTCGCGTGGCTGCGGAAAGAGGCGAAGAAGAAGCGAGCGAACTGATCGTGTCCCGAGCCGTGGAGCCAACTAATGAGAATCGCGCTACCTGCCCTGTTCGCCAGCGTCCTGTTTGCGACCGCACCGGCGTTCGCTCGACCCTGCGCCAGCCTGACCGCCTTGAAATTGCCGGTCACCACGATCACGGCGGCTGAGGTCGTCCTTGCTGGAGCTTTCAGGCCGCCCGGGCTGCGGGCGGATGCACTGCCTGCCGATGAGCTGCGAGCCTTCGAGCAGCTGCCCGCGTTCTGCCGCGTGCAAGGGGTCATCGCGCCCTCGAGCGATTCGCACATCGAGTTCGAGGTGTGGATGCCGGTGAGCGGCTGGAATGGCAGGTACCTCGGCGTCGGCAACGGCGGGTTTGCAGGGAGCCTCATGTACTGGGATCCCGGCGTGTCTAGCGAGCAACTTCCCACTCTGCAGTTTGGCTTGACGGCCGGGTATGCGACTTCCTCCACGGATACCGGGCATGAGGCGCCACAGGCGGACGCCCGGTGGGCGCTGGGTCATCGCGAGAAGGTCATCGACTACGGCTACCGCGCCGTGCACAAAACCGCAGAGACGGCCAAGGCGATCATTCGCGCCTTCTATCGCCGCGCTCCCGCGCATTCGTACTTCGACAGCTGCTCGAATGGGGGCCGGCAGGGGCTGATGGAAGCGCAGCGTTATCCGGCCGACTATGACGGGGTGATCGCCGGCGCGCCCGCGGCATCCTTCACTCAATTTGTCGCCGAATTCGAGTGGGATGTCCAGGCAACCGAGAAGGACCCCGTCAGTTACATTCCGGCCAACAAGTGGCCGGCGGTCCAAGCCGCGGTACTCGAGCAGTGCGATGCCCTCGACGGACTCAAGGATGGGCTGATCGAGGATCCGAGGCGGTGTGATTTCAAGCCGAGTGTGCTCCTGTGTCACGGACCGGAGTCCCCGAGCTGCCTGACGGCGCCGCAGATTACGGCGCTCGAGAGGCTGTATGCGGGTCCGCGCGACTCGCAGGACAGGCAGATCTCCCCTGGGCTGGTGCCGGGAGGTGAGGCAGGCGGTCCGGTCGGCTGGGCTCTCGCCGTTTCGGGCCCTGCTCGTGGCCAGAGTGCCTACTCCGGTCTTCTCCAGGGTTTCGCCGACCTCATGCAGAATCCTCACCGGAACTTTCTGACCGCTGACGTGGAGCGCGACGCAGATCGCTTCGACGCAACATTGGGGCACATCCTCAGTGCCACGAATCCCGATCTGACGGCCTTCGAGGCACGAGGCGGCAAGCTGATCCTCTTCCATGGCTGGAGCGATCCATTGCTGTCGCCCCTCGGCACGGTCGATTACTACGAGAGTGTGGTCGCCCGGATGGACCGCGCGGACGCCGAGCGCTTCACCCGTCTCTACATGGTTCCGGGCATG
>JASHSR010000213.1 GCA_030038645.1 Gammaproteobacteria bacterium | reverse complement strand
TTACAGCCCCGCGCACCGCTGGTGGTACTTCTCGAACATGACGCGCGGCGAGGCGCTGCTCGTCAAGTTTCACGATTCCGACCGCAGCAAGGCCTTGCGCACGCCTCACACGGCCTTCCGCGATCCGAGCTTCGCCGATGCGAAGCCGCGCTGCAGCATCGAGTTTCGCACGGTCGCGTATTTCGAGTGACGTTGCGGCGCGCTGTGCCGCGCCGGGGAAGGATGACGATGCAAGACCTCGAAGGAAAAGTCGCCTTCATCACCGGCGGAGGCTCGGGCGTCGCGCTCGGCCAAGCCAAGGTGTTCGCCGAGGAAGCGCGCATGAAGGTGGTGATTGCGGACATCCGCCGCGATCACCTGGATGAGGCCATGGGGTACTTCTCGAGGAAGGGCCTCCCGGTCCATCCGATCTACCTCGACATCACCGACCGAGACGCCTACGCGCGCGCGGCCGACGAGGCGGAGCGGGTGCTCGGGCCCGTCCAGCTCCTCTGCAACACCGCGGGCGTCAGCCAGTTCGGTCCCGTCGAGAGCGCGACCTATGACGATTGGGACTGGCAGCTCGACGTGAACCTCAAGGGCATGATCAACGGCGTTCAGACTTTCATGCCGCGGATGATCCAGCGAGGGGCGGGCGGCCACATCGTCAACACCGCCTCGATGTCGGCCTTCGTCGCGCTGCCGAACACGGCGATCTACTGCACGACGAAGTACGCCGTCCGGGGCCTCTCGGAGTCGCTGCGCGTCGAGCTCGAGAAGTACCGCATCGGCGTCTCGGTGCTGTGCCCCGGAGGCGTGAACACCAACATTCACGAGTCCGTGCTGTCGCGTCCCGACCGATACGGACGGACCGGCTACTACGGAGCCGATCCGGAGGTCTTCAAGCGCTTGAAGTCGGTCATCGAGAGCGGCTTCGATCCGGTCGATCTCGCCCGCATCGTGCTGGCGGCCGTCCGGCGCAACGACTTCTGGATCCTGCCGTATCCGGAGTTCGTCCCGACCCTCGAGCAGTACAACGCGAAGGTGATCGCCGCCCTCAGGCAGTACGAGAGCGATCCGGACTACGAGCGCCGCAAGAAGCTCGGCCGGCCCATGCCGGGCGCGCAGTAGCGCGGGCGGCGCAAAGTCCGTTATCCTGTATGGACGCCCGACGGCGGCCTGGGCCTACGCAGGTAGGCCGGGCGGCGGGCACCAGTCGCCGGCGGACCCCCGCACCTCCGTACAATCGACATGTCGGTGCCGCGCGTGATGCCGGAGGTCATGGACGGCGCCTCGACTCCGCGCGCTCGGGGCGGGAGTTGACATTTTCGAGAAGAGCCAGGAGATGCAATGAGCGAGAAGAGCTTGGAGGATCTGCTCCAAAGCGCGGGGAATACCGTGCACTTGCTGCGGAATTCGCAGACGGGGCCGAACGTCTATCCGGGGGTTCCTCCGGAGTTCACCAACTGGCGCGACGAGCAGCGGGCATGGCAGAAGACCTGCGTGCTGTTCAACCAGTCCTATCACATGGCGGATCTCGCCGTGGAGGGGCCCGACGCGCTCAAGATGCTGTCGTATCTGGCCTTCAACTCCTTCAAAGGCTTCGAGCCGGGCCGCGCCAAGCAGTTCGCTCCCGTGAGCCACGACGGCTACATCATCGGCGATGTGATCCTGTTCTATCTCGCGCCGAACAAGTTCAATCTGGTCGGCCGCGCGCCGGCGCTCGAGTGGGTGCAGTTCCACGCGGCGTCGGGCCGCTACGACGTGAAGGTCGAGCTGGATCAGCGCACCGCGCTCAGAAAGGACGGGCGGCGCAAGGTGTACCGCTTCCAGGTGCAAGGCCCGAACGCGATGCGCGTGATGGAGAAGGCGCTCGGCAAGGCGCCCCCGGAACTGAAGTTCTTCCACATGACGACGGTCAGCATCGCCGGCAAGTCGCTGCATGCGTTCCGCCACGGCATGGCGGGTCAGCCCGGCTTCGAGCTCTTCGGCCCCTGGGACGACGGCGAGGCGGTGCGCGAGGCGCTCGTGCGCGCCGGGGAGGAGTTCGGCCTCAGGCAATGCGGCGGCCGAGCCTATTCCTCGAACGCCCTGGAGTCCGGATGGATTCCCTCACCGCTGCCCGCGGTGTACTCCGGCGAGAAGATGAAGCCCTACCGCAAGTGGCTCACCGCGCAGAGCTACGAGGCGGCGGCATCGCTCGGCGGCAGCTTCATCTCCGAGAGCATCGAGGACTACTACTTCACGCCGTGGGATCTCGCCTACGGCGGCTTCGTGAAGTTCGACCACGACTTCGTCGGCCGCGAGGCGCTCGAGCAGAAGGCGCAAGGCAAGCATCGCAGGAAGGTGACCCTCGCCCTGAACAACGAGGATGTCACGCGAGCCTTCGCGACGATGTTCAACAAGGAGGTTCGCGGGAAGTACTTCGATTTCCCGTCCGCCGTCTACGCCATGCACCTCTTCGACAGGGTGCTCTCGGGCAGCAAGCCGGCCGGCGTCTCCACGTGGATCGGCTACAGCTCCAACGAGGGCAAGATGCTCACGCTCGCGGTGCTCGATGCCGAATACGCCGAGCCCGGGAACGAGGTCACGCTCATCTGGGGCGAGCCCGGCGGCGGCACGACCAAGCCGACCGTCGAGCCGCACGTTCAGTCGGAGATTCGTGCCATCGTGAGCCCGGCGCCCTACACGGAGGTCGTGCGCAAGGCCTACGCTCCGGGCGGCTGGCGCGCCTCCGGAGCGGCATGAGGGCGAGGAGCCGGCACGGGGCCTGGATGGGGCGGCGTGTCGGACGCTTGATCTAGCAGAGCGGCTGGGGGGAGGTCGCATGGCGGATTCGGAGACTTACGATTTCATCATCGTAGGGGCCGGGACGGCCGGGTGCGTGCTCGCAAACCGGCTTTCTGCAGACCCCGCGAATCGCGTGCTGCTGCTCGAGGCGGGCGGCGACGACCGGCCGCTGCACAA
>JASHSR010000212.1 GCA_030038645.1 Gammaproteobacteria bacterium | reverse complement strand
CCGCGCGTCCTGCGGGCGAGCAGTTGCTCACACCGCAGTCCTGTATTGATGAGGCTCGTAAGGTAGCTATTGGCCCCATTGCCAAGGGAAAAGGGGCCTCTGCCGATCGTCGAGGCGCTCGAGGCATGTCACGCCGACGTCCTTATTGGTGGAATGGCGTGATGAACCATGGTTAAACAGTAGCGTTTAGTCTGGTTAAAAGGTAGCGTAAAGAATGATGAGCGGCGGTTCAAACCTGCCGGTGGCAAGCGTAGTCTTCCACGTCAGTCCATATTGCGCTGAGCCGCCATGCAGCCGAAGTCGATCGTCGCTCTGGTCTTGGCACTGATCGTCGCGGACGCCGCATTCGGGGTCGAACCGCCGAAGCTAGTGGGTAGCTCTCAAGCTCAAAGGCACGAGCGGCGTACGGGACGCGACGAGGCGTCACACAATCGGCATGAACACGGCAATGTTCTAGTCGGTTCCCCGGAGCGATCGGGGCAAGAACTTCCCCTTCGTCTCCCGGAATCTTCGCGCCGATTGCGCAAGCGATGAGCACAGAATGCGGTGAATGGCTGAGGGGCGAATACGAACTGTGGGACCACCGCAGTGGAGCATCGATGTCACTGATCAGTAACGGAAGGTCGCGCCGCCGCCGGCGCCGCGCTCCAAACCGGTCATTGCCGTGTCCGGTCTGACGGCTCGCCAACGGCGGCAATGGAGCGACTTCCGGGGATGCGACTTTAATTCGGCCGCACAGGTACGCCTGATTGGCTGCCGGCGTTACTCGACCGTCACGCTCTTGGCGAGGTTGCGCGGCTGATCCACGTCGGTGCCCTTGAGGATCGCGACGTGGTACGCGAGCAGCTGCAGCGGCAGGGTGTAGACGGCGGGGGCCTGGAAGTACGTCACGTGCTTCGGCATCGTGATCACCGTGACGCCGTCCCCGTCCTTGAGCCCGGCCTCGGGGTCCGCGAAGACGATCAGCTCGCCGCCGCGCGCCCGCACTTCCATGAGGTTCGACTTCAGCTTCTCGAGCAGATCGTTGTTCGGGGCCACCGTGATGACCGGCATCTCGGCGTCCACCAGCGCGAGCGGGCCGTGCTTGAGCTCGCCCGCCGGGTACGCCTCCGCGTGGATGTAGGAGATCTCCTTGAGCTTCAGCGCGCCTTCCATGGCGATCGGGTGCAGCGCGCCGCGGCCGAGGAAGAGGGCATGGCGCTTCTCGGCGAAGCGCTCGGCGAGCTTGTGGACGACGGGGTCGAGGGCGAGCGTTCTCTCGAGCAGGCCCGGCAGCTCCGTGAGCCGGGTGACGAGGCCGCGCTCGCGCTCCGCGTCGGCCGCATGCTGCTTCGCGAGCGCGATCACGAGCATGCCGAGCGCGGCGAGCTGCGTCGTGAACGCCTTGGTGGAGGCGACGCCGATCTCCGGGCCGGCGCGGGTGAGCATGACGAGCTCCGACTCGCGCACGAGCGAGCTCTCCGGCACGTTGCAGACGGCGAGTGAGGAGAGATAGCCCGCCTGCTTCGCGAGGCGCAGCGCGGCGAGGGTATCGGCGGTCTCGCCCGACTGGGAGATCGTGACGAACAGCGAGTTCCGCGGCACGAGCGGACTGCGGTAGCGATACTCGCTCGCGATCTCGATGGCGCAGGGGATCTTGCAGATCTGCTCGATGAAGTAGCGCGCGACGACCCCCGCGTGATAGCTGGTCCCGCAGGCGACGATGTGGACGTGCTCCACGCGCTTGAACACTTCGGTCGCCGCGGGGCCGAACGCGGCCTCGAGCAGGCGGCCGTTCGCGACGCGCTCCTGCAGCGTGTCGGCCACCGCACGCGGCTGCTCGTGGATCTCCTTGAGCATGAAGTGGCGGTACGGCCCTCTCTCCGCGGCGTCGGCGGAGAGCTCGCTCTCGCGTACCGGACGCGCGACGCTGTTGCCTTCCCTGTCGATCACTCTGAGGGACGTGCGGCGAATCTCCGCGACGTCTCCTTCCTCGAGAAAGACGAACCGGCGCGTCACCGGCAGCAGGGCCGCCACGTCGGAGGCGACGAAATTCTCCTGGACACCGAGCCCGATCACGACGGGGCACCCCTCGCGCGCGAGAATGATGCGGTCCGGATCGCTCTCGCTCACCACGGCGAGCGCATAGGCGCCCTCGAGCTCCGCGACCGTCGCGCGGACCGCCTTGAACAGGTCGTTGACGGTCTTCAGATGATGGTGGATGCGGTGCGCGATGACTTCCGTGTCGGTCTCGGAGGTGAACTCGTAGCCGCCGCGCGCGAGCTCGGCGCGCAGCTCCTCGTGATTCTCGATGATGCCGTTGTGCACGATCGCGAGGCCGTCGCGCGAGACGTGCGGGTGCGCGTTGCGCTCGCTCGGCACGCCGTGCGTCGCCCAGCGCGTGTGCGCGATGCCGAGCTTCCCGTGGGGGGGATTCTGATCGAGGGTGTCCTGCAGCACCTGCACCTTGCCGACCGTCCGCAGCCGGGTGAGGGTACGGTCGCCGTTGACGACGGCGATCCCGGCCGAGTCATATCCGCGATACTCGAGCCGCCGCAGGCCCTCCATGAGAATGGGGACGACGTTGCGCTCGGCGATCGCGCCCACGATTCCACACATGCTTATCGATCCTCGTTGCTGCTTCGCGCCGCGGCGGTGGGACCGCGTTAAACTGCAGAGTTTAGCGCGTCCCGGCTTCAGGCTTGCGCCGAGGCGGGGCACGGCCAGCATATCTTGGGCCGCCCCCCGACCCGATCGTGCGCCACGCGGCCGAGGCGGCGGCTTACCCGCCATATCAATGAGATACCGCCACCTCATTTTGGACCGCGACGGAGTGCTCAATTGCGAGCCGCCGGACTCGGGCTACGTCCTCGAGCCGCAGGATTTTCGGTGGATTCCCGGAGCGCTCGAGGGTCTTGCGGCGTTGCACCGCGCCGGGATCCGCCTGTCCGTCGCGACGAACCAGTCGGGCGTGGGCCGGGGACTGATGACCTCGAAGCAGCTCGAGGCCGTCCACGCGCGGATGCTCGCCGATGTGGCGGCGGCGGGCGGCGGGGTGGACGCCGTGCTCGTCTGTCCCCACGCGCCGCAGGCCGGGTGCACGTGCCGCAAGCCGGCTCCGGGGCTGATCGAGACGGCGGTCACGCAATCGGGCATCCTGGCGTCCGAGACCCTCGTGGTCGGCGATGACGCCCGGGACCTCGAGGCGGCCGCGCGCGCTCGAGTGGCGGCCGCGCTGGTCCGCACCGGCAAGGGCCGGGAGACCGAGGCGCGGATGGAACGACCGATCCCCGTGTACGACGATCTGAGCGCGCTCGCGCGGGCCGTCGTGGCAGGCATCGTGTAAAGGGCGAGACCGAGCAAGCCGGGGGTGCCCTGGGCTGCGGGCAGGAGGTGCGATGAGCGACATCCATGACGAGCTCCCGTCCGAGGCGCTGCTCGCCGTCGTCGAGCGCTACGCGGGCGTCCGAGTGTGGGTCGTCGGCGACCTCATGCTCGATGAATACGTGATGGGGGCCGTCGATCGAATCTCGCCGGAGGCTCCGGTTCCGGTTGTCCGTGTGCGCGACACCGAGTACCGCCTCGGAGGCGCGGCGAACGTCGCCCGCCAGGCCGCCGTGCTCGGAGCGAAGGTCAGCTTGGCCGGAGTCGTCGGGGCGGACGCGGCGGGTGAGCAGCTGCTGCGACTCTGCAGCGCCGCGGACATCGATACTCGCGCCGTCATCGAGCTTCCGGGCCGAGCCACCACGCGCAAGCTCCGCGTCCTCGGCCACAGCCAGCAGCTTCTGCGGCTCGACTGGGAGAGCGCGGCGCCCTGCCCCGCGCCCTCCGTGGCGCGCATGGTCTCGAAGCTCGCCGAGGCGCCTGCGCCCGATGCGATCATCCTGAGCGACTATGCCAAGGGCGTGTTGACCCCCGAGGCGATCGCCGCGGTCATGCCGCTTCGTGGCGCCGTTCCGGTCGTCGTCGACCCGAAACATCGCGATCTCACGCGCTACCGCGGCGCAACCACCCTCACGCCGAACTTGCGCGAGCTCGAGGCCGCCGCAGGCCGCGCGCTCGATCCGGACGACGTTGAATCCATCGCGTCGGTTGCCCGGCGGCTCGCCGGGGAAGCCGGCCTCGACGCCATGGTCGTCACGCTCGGCGATCGCGGCATGCTCCTCGTGCCGGCGAGCGCACCGCATACCGCCATTCCCGCCGCCAAGCGCGAGGTCTACGACGTGACGGGGGCGGGGGACACTGCCGTCGCCGTTCTCGCGGTTTCGCTCGGCGCGCACGCGCCGCTGCTCGCGGCGGCGCAGATCGCGAACGCGGCCGCCGGCGTCTCGGTGGGGCAGGTCGGCGCCGTGGCCGTCGAGCCGAGCAGCGTCCGCGACGCGCTCGCGGCCCGGCCCGACGGAAAGGTGCTCCCGCGCGATGCGCTCGCGGCACGAGCGGCGTCGTGGCGCATGGCGGGCCGGCGCATCGTCTTCACGAACGGCTGCTTCGATCTGCTGCACTCGGGCCACCTGGCGCTGCTCGAGAGCGCCGCGAAGCTCGGAGATGTGCTGGTGCTCGCCATCAACAGCGACGAGTCGGTGCGCCGCTTGAAAGGCGCGGAGCGGCCGCTCGTGCCGCAAGCGGAGCGCGCGGCGCTGCTCGCGGCGCTCAGCTTCGTCGATGCCGTGACGATCTTCGACGAGGACACACCGCTCGAGACTTTGAAAGCCGTGCGGCCGCACGTGCTGGTCAAGGGCGCGGACTACCGCCCCGATCAAATCGTCGGGCGAGAGTTCGTGGAGGCGAACGGCGGCCGCGTGGCCGTCGTGCCGCTGGTACCGGACAAATCCACGTCCGCGCTGGTCGAGCGTATCCGCGGCACGCGAGGCGCAGGGTAGCGGCGGCTGGGCCCGACTGCGCCCGACGCGTGGGCTTCCTCACCGGTCACGGCAGCTGCGTCGCACGCATCTGCGCGCCGAGCCGCGCGACGAGCGCTCGATAGCGTGGCTCGCGCGCGAGCGGCACGGCGAATATCGGGTCCTCGACAATCGATCCGGGCGACAGTCCGGGCACAGCGACTGCCAGATTCTCGAGCAAGCCGGCCGCGTCGCGCTCCGCGCCGCACCACGCGAACACCCGAGCGGCCATCGACGCCGCCGCGGGGCGGCTGAACGGATCCCGCGACTCGGCGGCGAGCGCGAGGCTTTCGCGCGCGGCGCTCACCGCGCGCTCGTTCCGGCGCTGGAACGCATAGCCGTAGGCCTCGAGTCCGCGCAGAAACCACCGATTGAATCGCGTCGCGCGGGCATGCGAGACGAAGTCGAGCACGGCTCTGCCCTGCTTGGCCGCGGCGGCGCGATCTGCGAGCAGCAGGTCCGTCCAGCCGAGGACCTCGGCAACCGGACGAGCGCCGATCGCATAGACTCCCACCTCTCCGACGTACGGCGTTTTCACGAGCTGCTCGCCGTGCATTGCGACCAGCCGCTCGATGTCCCGATACCGGTGCTCGATCCGCAGCACGCGGGAGCCGAAATCGAGATCGTCATAAAGCTGCGGAAAGGTGAAATCGAGCTCCGCGTCCGAGCCCCGGCCGGTGTACATGCGGACAACCCACGCCCGGGCAGACTGTAATTGGCGCAGATCGTCGGCGGACACGGGCGGCTGATCGCTGAGGCTCGAGATGGCGCGATCGATCTCGCGCACGAGATCCCCGGCGCGCTTCGAGGCGAGCAAGGTGAGATTCAATTGGCCCCTCAGAAACCCGTTATCGGGGTCGATCGCGATCAGCTGCTCCACGTCGCGGACGGCCTCGTCGAATCGACCCATGTGGGAGAGGGTGTCCGGCTCACCGCCGAGCCACATCACGTCGGTGAGACCCGCTTGCTTCGCCTGCTCGAGCAGCGAGACCGACCGCGGATAGTCTTGCTCGATGAGGCTCGCATAGCGGCCCGCGGCCGCAAGGACATCGGGGTCATCCGGCGCGAGCCGCTGTGCGGTCGCGATATCGGCCCGGATGGTCCGCAGCTCTCGCTCGCTCGTATCGAAGCTGAATGCGAACGCGAACAGCTCGATACCCGCCCTTTGCGCATATGCGCGGGCGAACCGCGGATCGCGCGCGACCGCGCGGCTCAACAGGTCTTCGACCTTCAAGATGGGGCCGATCGGTCCCGCGCTCATCACGCTCTCGCGCGCAATCAGCGCCTTGAGATACAGATCGTAGGCTTCGGGATCCGTGGTCAGCGGCCGGGTTGCGGGCGCCGCGGCAAGGCGCGCCGAGAGCTGGGATGCCACCTCGTCGGCCACCTGGGATTCGAGCGTCAGCGTATCGGCGAGCGTTCGATCGTAGCTCTGCGACCACACTTGACTGTCCGTGCGCGCGTCGATGAGCTCCAGGGTGAGGCGCACGCGCTGCGCGTCGCGACGCACCGATCCCTCGATGATGTGGCTCGCATGCAGATCCCGGGCGATCCTCGAGATGGGCTGCGGATGCGCGCGATAG
>JASHSR010000211.1 GCA_030038645.1 Gammaproteobacteria bacterium | reverse complement strand
GTCGCGGCGCTCCGCGCGATCGGACGCAACAAGCTGCGCGCGGGCCTCACCATGCTCGGCGTGTTCATCGGAGTGGCCGCGCTCATCGCGATGGTGGCGGTCGGTGAGGGGGCGCGCGCCGCGGTGGAGGCGCAGGTGCAGAGCCTCGGCACGGACCTGCTCGTGGTGCTGCCCGGGACCACGCGCTTCAACGGAGTGCGCGCCGGCCACGGCAGCGCCTCGACGCTGCGCGTGCGCGACGTGAGCGCCATCCTCGAGGAGGACGGCGCCGTCGCGGACGTGAGCTACATGAACCGGCAGAACGCGCAGATCGTGAACGGCAACCAGAACTGGAACACGAGCGTGCAGGGCGTCTCGGCGAGCTACCTCTCGATCCGCCGGTGGCCGGTCATCGCCGGCCGCCCGCTCACGGACCAGGACGATCGCGACGGCGCCACCGTGTGCCTGCTCGGGCAGACGGTGGTGACGGAGCTGTTCGGCGAGTTCGCCGATCCCGTCGGCGCCACGATCCTGGTGAAGAACGTGCCGATGACGGTGATCGGCGTCCTCGCCGCGAAGGGCCACTCCGCGACGGGGCAGGACCAGGACGATGTGGTGCTCATCCCGTTCAACACCTCCCAGGAGCGCATTCTCGGCGTCGCGGCGCCGACCTCCACCCAGACGCTCGCGAACAACGTGTTCGCGACGATCGGGCCGCCGCCCAATCCCTTCGGCGTGCAGCCGAGGCTCGAGGGCTTCGTCCACACCATCTACGTCCAGGCACGCAGCCCGCAGCTGGTGTCGACCGCGCTGGAGCAGGTCACGCGGACACTCGAGAAGGCGCACCGCATCCTGCCGGGCAAGGACGACGACTTTGCGGTGCGCGATCTCACCGAGATCGCGCAGGTCGCCGAGCAGAGCTCCAAGGCGATGGAGCTGCTCCTCGCGGCGATCGCGTCCATCTCCCTCGTCGTCGGCGGGATCGGCATCATGAACATCCTGCTCGTCTCGGTCACGGAGCGCACTCGCGAGATCGGCATCCGCATGGCGACCGGCGCGCGGCGGCTGCACGTGCTCACGCAGTTCCTGATCGAGGCCATGCTGCTCGCGCTGATGGGCGGCGCCGCGGGCATCGCGGCGGGCGCGATCGCCTCGGAGCTGATCTCACGCATCGCGGGCTGGCCGATCCTGCTGCGGCTCAACGTGATCGTGCTCGCGTTCGTGTTCTCGGGAGCGGTCGGCGTGTTCTTCGGCTTCTATCCCGCCCGGCAGGCCTCGCGCCTGAATCCGATCGATGCGCTGCGCTATGAGTGAGCGCGCGGATCGAGCAGGCTCGCGCCTGCGGCGTGGAGCCGCGGCCGCTGCCGCGATCGCCGTCGTCCTGGCGGCGTGCGCCGTGGGCCCCGACTTTCACCGGCCGAAGCCTCCGTCGGCGCAGACCTATCTGCCTGCGGGCGCGGCGTCCAAGGCGGCGGCGTCGGAGGGCAGTGGGGCGGCCGAGGCGCGGGACGTTCAGCGGCTGAGTCCGGGCGCGGCGATCGCGGGCAAGTGGTGGCAGCTGTTCCACTCGCCGGCGCTCGACGAGGTGGTGCGGGCGGCCATCGCCGGAAGTCCCACGCTCGCGGCGGCCAACGCGACCCTCGCCGAGGCGCGTGAGGAGGTGACCGTGGCGCGGGCGGGCTTCCTGCCTCGCGTGAGCGCGAGCGCGGGCGCGCAGCACTCCGGGGCGAGCGGACCGGCGGTCCTCGGGGGAGGTGGTCCCAATCTCTACAGCGTCGGGCTCTCGGCGAGCTACAGCCTCGATGTCTTCGGCGGCACGCGCCGCCTCGTTGAGCAGCAGCGAGCTCTCGCCGAGCTGCAGCGCGATCAGCTCGCCGCCGCGTATCTCACCCTCACGGGCGATGTGGTCGATGAAGTGCTCACGATCGTCGCGACGCGGCTCGAGATCAGCACGACGGAGGATCTCATCGTGAGCGACCGGAAGAACCTTGCGCTGACGCAGCGCGAATTCGACGTGGGAACCGCCGCGCGCAGCGACGTGCTCACGGCCGACAGCCAGCTCGCCGCCGATCTCACCCAGCTGCCCGCGCTGCGCAAGCAGCTCGATCAAGCCTACGTTGAGCTCGCCGTGCTCGCCGGCCGCGCGCCGGCCGACTGGGAGGCGCACGCCTTCGACATCCGCGATCTCACGTTGCCGCGCGAGATTCCGCTCAGCCTGCCCTCCCAGCTCGTGCGCCAGAGGCCGGATGTCCTCGCCGCCGAGGCGCAGCTGCATGCGGCAAGCGCCGCGGTCGGCATCGCGGTGGCGCAGGAGTTCCCGAGCATCACCCTCTCCGCCTCGCTCACTCGCGATGCGTTGCAGGGCGCAGCCCTGTTCCACCAATTCAACACACTGTGGAGCGCGGGCGGCGCGCTGGCGCAGCCCCTCTTCGAGGGCGGCGCCCTGCGCGCGCAGGCGCGCGCCGCGCGCGACGGCTTCAAAGCTGAGGCCGCCACGTACCAGTCGGTCGTGCTCGAGGCGCTCGGGCAGGTCGCGGACGATCTTTGGGCCCTGCAGCACGACGCCGAGCTCATGACCGTCGACCGGCACTCGGTGGATATCGCCTCGCAGGCCCTCGAGCTCGAGCAGAAGAGCTACTCGGTCGGCACGACGAACGTGCTGAATCTCATCGACGCCGAGCGCACCTATGCGCAGGCGCGCCTGAGCTTCGCGACCGCCGAGGTGCAGCAGTTCGAGGATACCGCGGGGCTCCTCGTCGCCCTGGGCGGGGGATGGTGGAAGGACGGGATCGACTGATCGGCGCGGATCGGCGATCTCAAAAGAGTGCGTCCTCGTAGATCCGCGCGAGGGCGAGCGACAGCCCGATCGAGCGGAATTCGGCGACGGCGTCGGGGCCGGCCACGAGATCGGGTCGCCAGCGGTCGCTCCTGCGGTGAATCGTGAGCTTGTGCTCGTCCTGCGCGGCCGTCACGTATTCCTCGATCGAGGCGAGGCGGCGGTAGTTGAGCGACTTCTCCCGCCGGTCGATCTCCCGCGTCGATGGCGACAATACCTCGATCACGAGCTTCGGATCGCGGACCTTGTTGTCCATCCAGCGCTCGCGGTCGCATGCGACCATGACGTCCGGATAGTAGGCGATCTCGTCCGTGTCGTTTTTGATGTACAGCTGCATATCGGACATGAACGCCCAGCATGGACCGCCGCGCAAATGGGCGTGGAAAGCGGCGAATAGATTGCCGGCTACGCGGTTGTGCGGCGCGCTTGCGCCGGTCATTGCGTACGTCACGCCGTTGATGAATTCGTGGCGCACGGGGCTTTGTTCCTCGAGCGCGTCGTACTCCTCGAGCGTCAAAAGACCGGATCGTGCGAGCGGATAGGCCGCTCGCGGCTCCTCGACGCGCGACGCCTCGGCCTCTCGATTCTGCTCGTCCTCCACACGGTGCATGAAATCCTGCAGCCAGAGCCTGAAGGCCACGAGATCGCCGGGAGAGAGCCGCTCGACGGCCTGTTGAATCGCTTCGATCGTGTACATGGCGCGCACCCTCGAGCCGGCGGAGTGGATGCGCAGAGTGTAGCCCAATCAGCGCTGTTTGATGAGAGAGGCGCGCTTGCGGAACTTTCTCAAACAAAGGAGGCGACGTCGTGTCGCGACGTCAGTCGATCCATCCGGTCGAGCGCTCGACGGCCTTGCGCCACGACCGCAGCAACCGCTCGCGCCGCTCGGCGCTCATCGCGGGCGTCCAGCGCCTCGCCACCTCCCAGTTGGCGGCAAGCTCCTCGGGGCCGCTCCAGTAGCCGACCGCGAGACCGGCCGCATACGCGGAGCCGAGCGCGGTGGTCTCGGTCACTCGGGGCCGCACGACGCTCGCATCGAGAATGTCCGCCTGGAATTGCATCAGCAACTCGTTCACGACCATGCCGCCATCGACGCGCAGCTCCTTCATGGGGATGCCGCAGTCGCGCTCCATCGCCGCGAGCACGTCGCGCGTCTGGTAGGCCGTCGCCTCGAGCACGGCGCGCGCCAAGTGCGCGCGACTGGAATGATGCGTGAGTCCGGCAATCACGCCCCTCGCGCTCGCGTCCCAATGAGGGGCGTAGAGGCCGGAGAAGGCCGGCACGAAGTAGACGCCGCCGTTGTCGTCCACTTGACGCGCGAGAGGCTCGATCTCCGCGCTGCTCGCGATGAGCCGCAGGTTGTCGCGCAACCACTGCACCAGCGCGCCGGTGATCGCGATGGAGCCCTCGAGCGCATAGCGGGCGCGCTCACCGCCGAGCTGATAGGCGACCGTGGTGAGGAGGCCCGCTCGCGAGGACACCGCCTGCTCGCCGGTGTTCATGAGCACGAAGCAGCCGGTCCCGTAGGTGCTCTTCGCCTGCCCGGGCCGGAAGCAGGCCTGGCCGACGAGCGCCGCCTGCTGATCGCCGAGCAGCGCGGCGACGCTCGCGCCCGCGAGCGGCGGGACCTCGGCCTCGCAGCAGACCCCGCTCGAGGGCACGATGCGTGGCAGCGCCGCGCGAGGGATCTCGAACGCCTCGAGCAGCTCGGGATCCCAGTCGAGGGTTTGAAGGCTCATGAGCTGCGTGCGGCTCGCGTTCGTCACGTCGGTGAGGTGCAGGCCGCCGCGCGGGCCGCCGGAGAGATTCCAAACGAGCCAAGAGTCGACAGTGCCGGCGAGCGCATCGCCAGCCAGCGCCATCGCGCGAGCGCCGGGGACCTCATCGAGCAGCCATTTGAGCTTCGGCGCGCTGAAGTAGCTCGCGAGCGGCAGTCCCGTCTTCGCCCGGAAGCGATCCGAGCCGCCCTCGCGCGCGTACTCGGCGACGAGGGGGGCGACGCGGGTGTCCTGCCAGACGAGCGCGTGGTGCAAGGGCTCGCCCGTGCGCCGATCCCACAGGACGGTCGTCTCGCGCTGGTTCGTGACGCCGACCGCCGCGAGATCCGAGGCGGAGAGCCCTCCGCGCGCGAGCGCCGCGCCGATCACCTCGAGCGTGTTGCGCCAGATCTCCGCGGCGTCGTGCTCCACCCAGCCGGGCCGCGGATAGATCTGGCGGTGCTCCTTCTGCGCGCTCGCGATGGTCTCGCCCCGCCGGTCGAAGACGATGAAGCGGGTGCTCGTCGTGCCCTGGTCGATCGCTCCGAGAAACCTCGTCATGGCGGCAGCCTCGCTCGTGCGTCTCCGGCAGGCGCCCGCAGGTCCGGCGTCCGCAGGTAAAGATCGAGCCGCTCGGCGCCGGCGGAGGGAAGATGCAGGCCGAGCTTCGAGCGGCGCCAGAGGATGTCGTCGGCGGTCGCCGCCCACTCGTGCGCTCTCAAATAGTCGACTTCCGCCGCCGTGAGCCCGGCGCCGAAGTGCTCGCCCAGCGCGCCGAGCGAGGCCGCGCCGCCGACGATCCGCTCCATCCGCGTGCCGTAAGCGTGCGCCATGCGGCGCGCGACCGGCGGGGGTAGAAAGGGCCAGCGACGCAGCGCGCCGTCGAGGAAGGCCTCGAGATCCGCTCCGGGCAGATCGCCGCCCGGGAGGGGAGCGCCGCCCGTCCAGGAGCGCGGCGAGCCGCCGAGGAGCGGTTGCAGCTTGTGCAGCGCCGCCTCCGCGAGGCTGCGGTAGGTCGAGAGCTTCCCGCCGATCACCGAGAGGAGCGCTGCGCCTGCGGCGGCGCGCTCGAGCTCGAGATCGTAGTCGCGCGTCACCGCCTGCGCCCGCGCAGAGCGATCGTCGTAGAGCGCCCGTACGCCCGCGTAACGCCAGACTGCATCCGCCGGGCTTACCGCGCGCTTGAAATAGCGGCTCACGCTCTCGCAGAGATACTCGATCTCCCCGTCCGAGGCGCGTACGCTGGACGGGTCTCCCGAATAGGGCACGTCCGTCGTGCCGATGAGCGTGAGCCGCTCCTCGTACGGGATCGCGAACACGACGCGCCGATCGGGATTCTGGAGCAGATACGCCTGCTCGCCCTCGAAGAGGCGCGGCACGACGATGTGGCTGCCCTTGACGAGGCGGATGCGCTCGTCCGCCGGCCGGCCCACCGCCCGCCTCACCGCCTCGATCCAGCATCCGGAGGCGTTGACCAGCACCGTCGCGCGCACGTGGAATCGCCGGCCGCTCGCGACATCCTCGCACTCCGCGTCCCAGCCGTCCCGATCGGCGATCGCCGCCTCGAGCCGGGTGCGCGTGAGAATCACGGCCCCGCGCTCGGCGGCGTCCAGGGCGTTGAGCAGCACCAGGCGGCTGTCGTCGACGCGACAGTCCGAGTACGCGAAGCCGCGTGTGAAATCGGGCTTGAGGGGCTCGCCGGCCGGGTCGCGATCGAGGCGAATCGGGCGGGACGGCGCGAGGCGCTTGCGGCCGGCGAGATGATCGTAGAGGAGCAGGCCGAGCCGAATCTGCCAGCGCGGCCGCACCCCCGGGGCGTGGGGCAGCACGAAGCGCAGGGGCCTCACGATGTGAGGGGCGATGGCGAGCAGCCGCTCGCGCTCGGCGAGCGCCTCGCGGACCAGGCGGACCTCGCCGTACTCGAGATAGCGCAGCCCTCCGTGGATCAGCTTGGTGCTCGC